>JANXPS010000321.1 GCA_025357175.1 Deltaproteobacteria bacterium
GGTGAAAAGGGGCTTGGGCAGCTTGCTTGCCAGCTTTAGGCCGGGGGGAAATTCGATGTCGCAGACGCTGCCTTTTGCCTGATATTCCTTCCAGCCGCTTCCTACCAGATAGCCGCGCACAATGGCCTCGATGGCAAGAGGCTGGGCCTTTTTGCAGATCAAGGCCCGCCCTTCCAATTGCTTAAGGGAATCAGGATCGTCGATATAGCCTTCTGCCGTGGTTGAGATCACATGGTTCGGCACCAGGTCTTTGAATTTCTCGAACCAGAAATTCGAGATCTGCGTGAGCACGCGCCCCTTGTCGGGGATGGGCTCGTTCATCACCACGTCGAAGGCCGAAAGTCGGTCGGTGGCGACCAGCATGAAGTAAGGCGCCCCGCCTTTTTTGTCGGGCACCTCGTAAATGTCGCGCACCTTGCCGCGCCCGAGCAGCGTCAACCCTGCCAGATTCGTCTCGACCACCGTCTGCTGAGCCACGATGCAACCCTCCCGATTCCCAACGAAATAATTGCGGAAACCAACACTATATCAGAGGAAAAAGCGGCGCCAAACCGATTTCGGGCGGCGCGGGCACCATCACGGGCGGTGGCGTTCCCGGCTACGCGCGCCCCGCGCATCCCAAACCCGGAGGAACCGTTTTCCCGGCTTGCCGGGTAACGTGATCCGCGCGTAGGACCGCCCGTTTTCCTGCTCCGCAACCTGCGTTCGGCAGGCGTCCAGCCTGCCTTCATTGCCATTGCCCCCGCTCACGTCATCCATGACTCCGCGTGGGCAACATGGCCGCGTGGAGGAGCAGGAAACCGGACGGCCAACTTCCTGAAGCGGAGCACGGCGAAGCCGCCCGGCGATGGGTGCCCTCCGATGGGGGCGTGTGTCCCGAGCGGTTTGAGTCGCCAGGGATGGCGGCGCGAGGGATACCCGAGGCGAAGGCAACGCATGGATGCGTTGACAAGACGTCCCCGGAGGAGGGGACCCTCGCGGGGCGCGCGTAGCCGGGAACGCCTACCTTGAAGGGGATGGCCGGGGCGACGGATGCCGGGAACGTTCCGCCGGTCCGCAGGTGTGCCGTCAGGGGTCTCCGAACTGGAGGGCGTGGAGTCTCGCGTAGATGCCGCCCGCGGCGAGCAGCTCGGCGTGGGTACCCGTTTCGCGCACCTTGCCCTTGTGGATGACGATGATCCGGTCGGCCGTTAGGACGGTCGCGAGGCGGTGGGCGACGACCAGCGCGGTGCGCCCGCTTCGCAGCCGTTCGAGCGCATTCTGGAGCGCCTGCTCGGTCACCGGGTCCACGCTGGAAGTCGCCTCGTCGAGCAGCAGCACGCGCGGGTCGCGCGCCAGCGCCCGGGCGAAGGCGACGAGCTGCCGCTGCCCCACCGACAGGGAGCCGCCCCGCTCGCCCACGAGGGTTTCAAGCCGCTGCGGCCATCCCGCCGCGAAGTCGGCGACGCCGGTCGCCGCCAGCGCGTTTTCGACCGCCTCGCCGCCCGCCCGGATGTTCCCGATCACGGTGCCCGCGAAGAGGAAGGGATCTTGCTGCACGAGCGCGAACGTGCGCCGGAGCTCCGTTCGCGGAATCTCCCGGATGTCGCGGCCGTTCACCAGGATGCTTCCCCGGTCGATTTCGTAGAGCCGTATCAGCAGCGCCAGGATTGTGGTCTTTCCGGCTCCGGTCGCACCGACGACCGCGCCCGTCTCGCCCTCGCCGATCACGAACGACACCCCGCGCAGGACCGGTTCGCCGCCGTACGAGAACCATACGTCGCGGAATTCCACGGCCGGCGCGCGCCCTTCCGGCGGGGGGGAGATCGCCGCGCCCCTTCCCGCGGACTCGCCATATTCCGGGGAAGGCTCCGCGTCGAGCACGCCGAATATCCGCTCGCAGCCCGCCAGCGCCGTCTGGAGGATGTTGTACTTGTCGCTCATGTCCTTCAGGGGGTCGAAGAAGCGGCGTGCGTATTCGAGGAACGCGACCAACGTCCCCAGCGTGACGGCACCCGAGAGCATCCGCACCCCGCCCCGCCAGAGAAGCAGCGCGACCGTGATCGAGGCGATCAGTTCGACGCCCGGGAAGTAGACCGAATAGTACCGGGTAAGGCGCACGGTCTCGGCCGTGTATTCGTCGTTGCGCACGCCGAAGGCCCGGTCCGCCTTGCCCTCGGCGCCGAACGCCTTGACCACGGCGATCCCCGATATGTGCTCCTGGAGGAACGCGTTCAGCCCCGCGAGTCTCCGCCGCACTTCGCGGTTCGCGTCGCGAATCGACTTCTTGAGCAGCGACACGAAGAGGAACAGCAGCGGCAGCATCGCGAAGGTGACCAGCGCGAGCCGCATGTCCAGCCAGAACAGCATCGTGGCTGTGCCGACCAGCATGGCCGCGTCACCGATCGTCGAGACCAGGCCCGACGAGATCAGTTCCTGAAGCGCCTCGACGTCGGAAGTGACGCGCGTCATCAGCCGCCCGGTCGGCGTGTGGTCGAAAAATCGCACGGGCAGCGTCTGGATCCGGGCGACCAGCCGCCGGCGGATTTCGAGGATCACCCGCTGCCCGACCACCGAGACCGCCAGCATCTGGAGGCACGTGAACAGGTTCGCGGCCACGAGGGAGCCGAGGTAAAGGCCGATCAGGGGCCACGCGCCCGAGGCGGTGCGCGGCATCAGGTTCCGGTCGACGAGCAGCTTGATCAGCCAGGGGCCGGCGAGCTGGCAGGCCGTCCCGAGCGCGAGCGCCAGGATGGCGAGGGCGATCAGTCCCCCGTGCGGCGTGATGAAGGGCGCCAGCCGCCGCAGCAGTGACAGGTCCGGCTTCCGGTCGTCCGGCCGGTCGTCGAGGAAATATCCGTCGCGTCCGTGGCTCACGTCGCCGCCTCGATCTCGGTCGCAAGCGACTGGCGGGAATGGAGCGTCCGATATACGCCGTCCATCGCAAGCAGCGCGTCGTGGCTCCCCTCCTCGACGATGCGCCCCGCATCCAGGACAAGAATCCGGTCGCAACGGGAAAGCGACGCCATGCGGTGCGTGCTGAACAGGATGGTCCGGCCGCCCCGGACGTCCATCAGTTCGTGGAAGATCGCCTGTTCGGTCTCGGCGTCGACCGCCGACAGGGCGTCGTCGAGCAGCAGCAGTTCGGCCCCCGTGCAAAGCGCCCGTGCGATCGTCACCCGCTGTTTCTGCCCCCCGGAAAGCGAGATTCCGCGCTCGCCGATCACCGTGTCGATGCCGCCCTGCATTCCGGCGACCTCTTCGGCGAGACGGGCCCGCGCGATGGCGTCCTGCGCGGCCTCCCGGTCCACGCCGGCCATTCCGTAGCAGACGTTTTCGAGGATCGAGTCGGAGAAGAGGAAGGGATCCTGCCCCACGAACGAGACGGAGCGCCTGAGTTCCGGCAACGGCACCTCGTTGATGTCCCGCCCGCGAAAGCGGACCGCGCCCGCCGGAACCGGCTGCAATCGCAAAAGCAGCGACAGCAACGCGCTCTTCCCGCTGCCGGTCTTTCCGACGAGGCCGACCACTTCCCCCGCCCGGATCGAAAAGGACACGTCCCGCAGCACCTCGCCACGCTCCCCGTCTCCGAACGAAAAGGACAGGTTGCGGACCTCGATCATCGGTGCATCCGCCCGCCCGGGCGCGAGGGCGGCGGGAATGGCCTCCGTGCCCTCCCGCGCCTGATCCATGAATTCGCCGATCCGTCCGAGCGCCGCCGCGCCGCGCTGGAAAAGGTTGATGACCCAGCCGAGCGCCATCGTCGGAAAGGACAGCATCGCGAGATAGGCGTTGAAGGCCACGAAACCGCCCGGAGTCAGTTCGCCCCGGATCACCTGGCGTCCGGCGAGCAGCAGGACGATCGCGACGGCCAACCCCGAAATCAACCCGATCAGCGCGTGGAACGTCGCCGAGGTGCGCGACAGCGCGACGCTGCGCGAGTAATAGTCGCGTGCGGACACCGCGAAACGGCTCTCCATCTCCGCTTCCAGCCCGTACGCCTTGACGAGGCGGATGCCGGAGATGTCCTCGTGCAGCGCGGCGTTCATCGCCGACAGCGACTGCTGGCTGTTCCGATGCTGGATGTGGAAACGGCGTCCGTATTCGCGCGAGGCGAGCACGACCAGGGGGGCTGCCGCCAAGGCGGCCAGCGTCAGCGTCACGCTGATGCGGAACATGAACCCGACCGCGAGGAACCAGGAAACGACCGTTCCCATGAGCATGAGGACGCCGGGGCCGAGAAAGAGCCAGATCGCCCCGAGGTCGTTGGTCATGCGCGACATCACGTCGCCCGTCGGAATCCTCGCGAAGAAAGCGAGCGGCAGACGCACGACGTGCGTGAACACGTCGCGGCGGATCGATTGTTCGACGCGTCGGGCCGCCACGAGCAGCCCGCGTCTCGACAGCCAGCGCAGGACGCCGTGGATCGTCGCCAGCAGCAGGATCGACGCCACCGCCCGAACCAGCCGCGCCTCGCCGTCGGGCATCGACAGCCCGTCGATCGCGTCGCGCGTCAGCCAGGGAATGAGGACGCCGCACAACGCCGCAACCAGAAGCCCGGCCGCGCTGAAGGTGCAGACGGCGGCGTGTCGGGCGAGGTACGGACGGAGACGCGAGAGCGGGGTCAAGAGATCGGGTTGGGCGTGAAGGTGAGGACAAACAGCAGGAACGAGAGCGCACCGACCGTCCTTCGGCCGCGCGACAGGGGGACGTGCTCGAATATCGGCGCCGGGTGCTGCGTCCCCATCACGAAAAGGAGGCCCGCCCAAACAAACCATGCCGGATTCAACAATCCCATGAAGAGCAGCGCGTACGGGATCAGCCGCGCCACTTCGGAGTATCTTCCGCCGAAAAGCGCGTAGGCGATGTGGCCGCCGTCGAGCTGCCCCGCCGGGATCAGGTTGAGCATGGTCACGAGCAGGCCGATCCACCCCGCGTAGGCCACCGGGTGCAGAACCACGTCGCGTCCGGACGTCAGCGAACCGAATACCGCCTGGATCGCCGCCTTGAGGATCAACGGTTCGCCGAGCCGGAAATTCTCCCCGCCCATGGCCGCGACTCCCTGTACGTGGGAAAAGGTGAGGCCGACCAGCAGCACGGGGATCGCCACCATTGCACCCGCAAGCGGTCCGGCCGCACCGATATCCATCAGCGCGTCGCGGGTGGGAAAAGGCGAACGGATCTTGATGATCGCCCCCATGGTGCCCGGGTTCGGCGGCATCGGGATGAACGGGATGAAGTACGGGAGCGTCACGTCCACCCGGTGGTATTTCGCGGCGAGGTAGTGCCCCATCTCGTGGACGCCGAGGATCGCGATCAGCGGCAGGGAGAACTGCAGCCCCATCCAGATCTGGTCGGGGTGCCTGAGCGGATCGACGCCCGACAGGATCGCGCCGGATACGAGCGTCGTGAAAAAAGTTGCGATGAACAAAACGATATTGAGCGCCATGGGCCACCTGTTTGTTAATCTGTTGATTATATGACAGGACCGGCGAGAGAAGGATTCGAACGGCCATGAAACTGCTTCACCCATACCCTGCGGGGATGTCCGTGCTGCTCCACGTCTGCTGCGCGCCCGACGCGGCGCACGGCGTGCCCGCGCTGCTCGCCGAGGGATTCCGCGTCACGGGTCATTTCTTCAACCCGAACATCCAGCCGGTCGAGGAATACGCGAAGCGACTCGACGCCACGCTGCGGCTTCAGGCGGCCATCCCCTTCCCGCTGACGGTCGAAGGGGGCTTCGAAGCCGAGTGGGAAGATGCCGTGCTCGGCATGGAGGATCAGAAGGAGCGCGGAAAGCGGTGCGAGGCGTGCGTCCGGTTGAGGCTGCGTCGGACGGCGGAAGCGGCGCGGGAGTCGGGACACGATGCTTTCGCCAGCGTGTTGACCGTGAGCCGGAACAAGAACGCGCGGATGGTCAACCCGATCGGCCGGGAGGAGGCGGCGCGAGCCGGGGTCGCGTTCATCGACGCCGACATGGGGAAAAACGACGGCTACAACGACAGCGTCCGCACGACCGCCCGCCTCGGCATCTACCGGCAGGACTACTGCGGCTGCCGTTTTTCGATCCGGCGGGTAAAGTCGGGGGAAGAAAATGCCGATGAGTAGGAATTGGCGGAAGCGTGCGAGAATCGAACCCTCCGCGGCACGACCGTCCTGTTCGTGCCGCTCCGGGCGGGTCGTCTGCCTGCCGGTGCCATCCATGGCGCCTGATCCTCGCTACTCGCTCGGCGGCAGACTTCCAGTTCGATTCTCGAAGGAGCTTCAGGAGAAGAGAAATGGCGGAAGCGTGAGAGAATCGAACTCCCCATCGACGTTTCCGCCGACCGACCGGATTTGAAGTCCGGGGAGGCCACCAGCGCCCCATCCGCTTCCGTTTCGATGCGCTCGAAATTATAGCAGAAGGAGAACGACAATGAGACGAACCGCCCTGCTGCCCCTGCTCGCGCTCGCCATGATGTGTTTCGCGATCCCCGCCTTCGCCGGACCCGGCTTCGACGTCGGCGCCCGCGCCTACTACTGGTTCCCGAAGATGACCGGGACGGTCGAGACGTTGAGGAGCGGGTTCACCGACAACCAGCTGTTCAACGTCAAGGACGACCTCGGCGTCGAGGACAAGAACATCGCGTCGGGCGAGGCGTTCGCCCGCGTGGGCCGCTTCAAGGTCCGCGTCGGCTACACGCCGCTCAACTTCTCGGGCGACAAGGTGCTGACCCGCCAGATCGTGTTCCAGGGGCAGAGGTTCAACATCGGCCAACCCGTCCACTCGAAACTGGACATGAAGACGATCGACGGCGAGATCGGGGTAGACATCCTCCGCCCCGAGATCCCGGTGCTCGCCAACGTCTATCTCGGGCTGCTCGCCAAGGTGAAGTACGTCGACGGCACGGTCGAACTGACGTCCGGAACCACGCACGAGGTGCGCGACTTCAAGGCGCCGATCCCGATGATCGGCGCGCAGGGAGGCATCGGGGTGCTGGCCGACTGGATCCGGCTCGACGCGAAAGTGGCGGGCATCGCCTACTCGGGAAAGCATCTCTACGAGGGCGACGTCTACGCCTCGTTCTCGCCCTTCCCGTTCGTCAAGCTGCAGGGCGGCTATCGCGCGATCGACCTGAAATACGACGACAACGACTTCAAGGCGGCGCTCAAGATCAAGGGACCGTACGTGGGGCTGCAAGCCGCCTTCTAGGCGGAGCCGGACCTCATTTTTCTCTTGAACGGATGCGGTGCCGTTGTAGAATGATCGTTCACTTTATGGGCGCTTAACTCAGCGGTAGAGTGCCACCTTCACACGGTGGAAGTCACAGGTTCAAATCCTGTAGCGCCCACCAGAACTCACCGAACCGGCCAGGGGGTCCATTCCTTGGCCGGTTTTTCCATTCTGGTGGACAGGGAAGGATTTGAAGCGAACCCGCCGCCGACGAGGAGGAGGAGGAATAGCGCGCATGGACGCGCGCGTCAGGCGGGTGAGGGGAGGACGAATCACAGGGACTATTTCTTGATTCGGCCTCCGGAGCATGCGCTGAGCGAATAGCGAAGAGGAGCAGTCATGGATGGCTGCGGCAGCATGCGCAGGCGGGCGGCGCAGCGAACGCAGGACGCGTGAGCGCGAGCCGCGCTACGCGCCGGAGACAGGAGGAGGCACCCAGTTTTTCGAGACGTGTTTTTCGAGACGTGTTTTTCGAGACGTTGACTTTCGCCGCGTTGGATTTATACTGGTCGTACCCGTGGTGTCCACCTACGCACCTTATTCGGACACCACGGCCTACTAGGGCTCCTGCGGGAGCCCGTACTTATTCTGGGGAGGCGAACATGAACCGTGTTGCCGTCTTCGTCGATGCCGGTTACCTCTTTGCCCAAGGCTCCGTTGCGTTGTGCGGAGCGAAACGATCCCGAACTGATCTTGAAATCGACGAAATAGCTGCAGTCGCAGTTCTCTCCTCGATCGCGAACACCCAAGCGCCGAATATCCCCCTTCTCCGGATTTACTGGTACGACGGCGTGCAACTCTACAAAGGGCTCACGATCGGGCAGGCCCGCATCGCGGAACTGGAAAACGTCAAGACCCGGTTCGGTTTCATCAACAGCACCGGTCAGCAGAAAGGCGTCGATTCGTTGATCGTTACGGACCTGATCGATCTGGCCCGGAATCATGCGATCAGTGATGCAGTCCTGATGTCCGGAGACGAAGACGTGCGCATCGGGGTACAGGTCGCCCAGTCATATGGTGTCCGGGTCCACCTGGTCGGGATTACCCCCTGTCGCGGCTCCCAATCCAAGCAGCTTCGGCACGAAGCCGACACCCTGACGGAACTCCTGCGCGATGATGTTGCCAAGTTTCTCGCACTCAAGCCCGCGCCCCAAATGCCGTCCGCTGTGCTTGCAGGCGAATCGCAGAAGGAGACCTCATCCCCCCAGGATGCCCCCCCTCAAGACCGGACAACCGAAATCCTCGATGGCGTCGTGACGGACGTCGTGACGTCGCTCACGCAAGCGGAACGAACAACGCTCAAAACCCTATTTGCCACGCAGCCCGGCATCCCGGCAGAGATCGACCTCAAACTGTTGGCCA
>JANXPS010000004.1 GCA_025357175.1 Deltaproteobacteria bacterium
TCTGCTGGTTGGTCCAGTAGAAGGTCGAAGACCCCGCGCCCGGGTTCGGCATGTCGGGGACGTTGTGCTGGGTGACGCCGGTCTTGTAGATCGAGGTTTCGGCGGCGGGCGTGATCCACTGGTGCGGGGTGCCGTCGCTGATCCACGGCGTATTGCCGCCATGGAGATGGAGGGTGGCGCGGTTCTGCGTGTAAAGGGTCGTGTTGTCGATGGGACCGAGACCCGCCCCCATGTAGGTGTTGTCGACCGGGATGAACAGGTCGCCCGCCGTGCCCGCGGGAAGGTAGTTGGTGAACTTCACGCGCACCGGCTTGTTTTTCGTCGCGATGATCAGGGGACCGAGATAGTGGGCGGGGGCCCCGCCCGCCGCGGGCGACAGGTCGATGTAGCCCCGCAATTTGGTCGCCTTGGGCAAGTCGGAGTGCATCCGCTCGGTGTAGTCGACGAGACCGATTTCGTAGTAGTCGGCGTTGTCGTTCGCCACCGGGTTGGTCATCTTGTTGGCAATCGGGATGTATTGCCCGAGATTGTTCGCGCCGGTAGGTCCAAGACCCGGCAGCGAGTCGACGAACTTCCGGAGGGGAACCCCGGAAGTCCCGCCAGCCGGACTATTGGCGTAATAGGTCCCGCCGCCCGGACCGGCCTGTACGGGGTTGGCTCCCAAGGTAAGGGCAACAAGCGCCAATACCAGCAGCATCACGAATTGCATTCTTTGTCTGCCCATCAATGCCTCCTTTGACCTCGACTGCATGTCAAAATACTCTCCGCCGCGTAAAAAGAACCCAAATCACAACCTTAGGTGAGGGAATCTGCATCAATTATCATGCCACGCAGGAATCAACCTGCAATCAGGCATCTCCCATCGAATATCCCGTTTCCAAAACGTTTTCTGCCTTCGCAGAATTAGTTAAAAAAACATTGTTTATTGCTACGCCAACAACACGGAATTTCTGAGAAAAAATTTTCCGTTTTCCCCCATACGGACCCCATATCGGTCATCACAAATGGGTGTCGAAGCCCCCGTAAAACAGCAATATGCAAAAAGGTTAGCACACCTTTCGGCTCGCTAACAATAATAATTCTCATGGTGGTTCCGGAGTATCATTGACACCCTTCCGCCTGCCGTAACGACCCACGGAAAAAGCGGTCCCGACCAGCAGCACCGCCAGAAGAGGAAGAAGCGCCACCCTGCCTGCCAGACCGGCGCTCAGCAGAAAACAGGCCCCGGCCCCGCACGAAATCATGACCCCCGACAATTCCAAGCATGTCACGGAAGCGTGGGAATAACCATATGCCGTCATCCGCTGGTACCAGTGCGTGCGGTGCGGCCGGTACCACTTTTCGCCACGCAGAGCCCTCCGAAGCAGCGTGCCCGTCGTGTCCAGGATGAAGTTGCAAAACGGGAACACAAACAGGAGGAAGGGAATCTCCGTGCCGGCACCGGCAACCACCGACTGGATACCGTAAAACGCGCCGAGAAACGCGCTGCCGGCGTCCCCCATGAATACGCGCGCCGGATGCCAGTTGAAGACGAGGAATCCTGCCGCCGCCGAGGCGATGAGAAGATTCGCCGCCGCCCAGGCCGGTTCCCCGTGGAGCGCGAAGACGCCGGAGAAAAAAATGGAGGCGAGCAGAGCCTCTCCTCCCGCCAACCCGTCGATCCCGTCCATGAAGTTGTACAGGTTGAGCATCCAGACGACCCACAGGACGGATGCGGGAAACCACGCCCAGACAGGAACGGAAATCGATCCGATGCGAACCGCGAGGGACATCGGCACGACTAACGCCAGTACGGCCGCAGCACCGGTCAACTGGACGAAAAAACGGAACCGGGGGGAAAGATCGGACAGGTCGTCCCGGAAGCCGAGGAGAAACATGGAGACGGCAAACAGGAGGCATCCCGCAAGACCGATTCCGGGCCTCGAGCCGCCGGACTGACACGCCATCCAGACCGAGAAACAGGACAGCGCCGCGACCACCATCGGCGCCCCGCCCATCCGGGGCGTCGGCACGGAGTGAGAACTTCGCTCGTTGGGCACATCCATCATCCCGACCCGGTGCATCAGGCGAATGGAGAACCAGACTCCCGCGGCCGACAAAACAGCGGACGCGAGTGCGATTGCGAACATCAGGATGCCGATCGCCTGCACCACGCCACCGTCTTTGCGATGCCCTCCTCGAAGGAAACGGGGGGCATGTATCCGATCTCCCGTTCCGCCTTTGCGCAACTCACGCGGAATGAAGCTGTCACCGTCCGGAAATTTTGCGAAAGCCGCCCAAGCAATCGGACCGCGGTGGCAGGAACATGAACGAGCCTCGGTGATCTGCCGAGTTCGCGACAAATCGCAGCATACACATCCGCCGTCGGATGATCCTCCGCATCTTTCAGGATATAAGTTGAAACCGGTTCCGCCGGTGGCCGCTCCAGCGAAGCCATGATTCCGGAAGCCAGGTTGCCCACGTAGACCATGCTGCGGAGGTTGCCCGGCGAAAAAAACGGAAACGGCCACCCTCGCTCCGCCCAGCGGACCATCCGGGGCAGATTCCCGCGATTACCGGGCCCGTACGTCATCGGCAAACGCAGAATCACCGCCCGCATGCCGCTCTTTCCGGCCTCCTGCATGACGACCTCTTCCGACTCCAGCTTGCTGATCCCGTAAGAAGTCTTCGGTGCACAGGGTGAATTCTCGTCCAGCACCGCCTCGCTTTCCTCGCCCATGGCTTTCACGGAACTCATGTGGACGAAGAGTCGAGCCCCGGCGCGGACGGCCTCGCGGACGACGTTTCGCGTTCCCTCGACGTTGACGCGGCGATAGGCCGCAAGCGGGTCTGCCTCGTTTTCCTTCAGGACATGGTTTCGCGCGGCAAGATGGATCACCGCCCCGCACCCGCTGAAAGCCGCTGGCATCCCCTCGCCGGTCACGACATCGATTACGGGCGCACCCTCCGATCCGGGGGCAGACATGATGTGCCCTGCCGCGACCAGCGATGGAACGAGATGCGAACCGATGAACCCGGTTGCACCGGTGACGGCAATCCTCACGCCTTGCCCGCCAGCAACCGGCGGTATGCAGCCAATCCGTTTTCCGCAGAATATCTTTCCACCAATGCCTCCCGGGCCATGGAACCCATCCTGGCCCGGCCTTCGGCATCCCGGCAAAGTTCCACGATCCGATTTCGAAGCCCCTCCCTGTCTCCCGGAGGAACGACGTATCCGATCCGCTCCCGCACGACCATGCGGGCAACCTCCCCGGTCTCCGATCCCTGGTACAGGATTGGCCGACCCGCGGCCATGATCCCGTATGCCTTGCTCGGTACGACAAGACCCTCGAACGCGGGACGCAGGGAGACGTAGTGAACGTCACCCGTGGAGAGACTCTCCGACAGGGAGGAATCGTCCTGGTACGGACGCAGCAACACGTTGGAAATGCCGCGTGCCCTGACGGTCCGCTCGACCTCCTGGAACCGCTTCCCGCCCCCGATGAATAGAAAGCGGAAGCGATCATCCCCGGATAGCGAGTCCGCCACGTCCAGTATTTCGTCGAAGCTGTGCGAAACGCCCAGATTGCCCGAATAGGCCACCACGAACTTCCCTTCCAGTCCCCAGACCTTCCTGAGCCGGTTGTTGCGCGGGTCGACGGGAACGATTCCGGACGGGTCGGCCCAGTTCCTGATGACGATGACCTTCTCCGGATCGGCGCCCGCCTTCACGGCCGCCTCCCGCATGTCTTCGCCGAGAACGACCACCACGTCCGCCGACGCAAGGGTGAACCGGGTGACACGACGCAGCAGCCGGGCCACTGCGGACCCTTCGAGGATCATCCCTGCGCGGACGGCCACTTCCGGGTACAGATCCATCAGGACATGGACGAATCGCTCTCCCTTGAGCCGCTTCAGCATTACTCCGACGATCGAAAGAAACGGCGGATTCGTCAGCAGGACGACCGTATCGGCACGCTTCGAAAAGAGCGCTGACGCCGTCCCGAGGATGCAAAAGGAAGTCATGTCGAGAAAACGCCCCAGTAGCGTTCCTCGCCCGAAGGATGGCCCCCAACTGCGGCAAATATCGACTCCGGCGACCTTTTCCCGGGGCTGAAGGCGACCGGGTTGAGATCGGTCGTATTTGTTCCGACTGCAAACGACACGAACGTCCGCTCCACAAGCCGCGAGATCGAACGCGACTTTGCTGATCACCCTTGAAACGGACGATTGGTCGGGATGGAAATACTGGTGGACGAATCGAATCATCAGCCGGCTTGATCCCTTGTCCGACCAACCGTTTTTCGGGGAATGCCTCTATTCTCCGTTACCGCCGCGGTCGCCAACGATTCCAACTGTTCCTTGAACCTGCCCGGGCTCAACTGTTGTTGCACCCATCGCCGACCGCGGCCCCCCATCTCTTTCAGATCGGACAGAGATGCCCCCGCAAACTCTTTGATCCCGGCAACGGCCGCCGTCGCTCCTTCTTCATCCAGAAACCATCCGCATCTCTCCGGTTTCAATTCCTCGGAAAGATCATTGCCGGGCGACAGGATGACCGGCAAGCCGCAAGCAAGAGCCTCGGCGACGGTATATCCGAAATTCTCCTTTGCGGAAAGGGAAACGTACCCATCTGCCGCCATGTAATAGGAAAACTTTTCATTTCCATAAACCGGACCGACCATATGCACATTGGCGATCTCGTGCTCCCGGGCATATCTTGCACAGCCTTCGCCGGTGATCGTTTCATCCGGACCCACCATCAACAAGTGCAGATCCGGGCGGCCCGCCTGTCCAAATGCCCGAATCGTTTCCAACGGCCGCTTGCTCTCGTGCAACCGTCCCACGTAGAGCAAGACGCGATCCGTGCCGGAAATTCCGTGAAGCTCACGGACAAGGGAACGGGCTTCGGCTCTTTTCGCCGGGGAGGTATCACCAACCGCCACAGGCCAATGGACAACCACCGCGTTCATCTCGGGAAACCGGCTCAAGGCTTTTTGTCTTTCGGTTTCGGTCGCAAAAATAACGTATGCAGCCCTTCGCAAAATGCTTTTGCCCACAAGTTGCATCCAGAGCCATTTCCGCCCGGATCGATAAGTCGAGACAAATGGGTCCAGGATTCCGTGAGGCACAACCCAATAAGGGATCTTCTTCCGTCGCGCAATTTTTATGGCCCACTGGACATGATGGCGGTACAGCATGTGACACACGATCAGATCCGATTCGGAGATCAGGTTTCCCGCCGTTTTCAACGCGCCCGGGAACGCCAGGGCATATTTCTTTCCCAGGAAACCGGATACTGTCGGAACCGCAAGGATCCTGTCCCCTTCCATCATCTCGAGCGGAGACGCCTGGGAAACGAACGTAACGATATTGCCGCCGCCCAGTGCCTGGTTAAAGTTGGTAATCGAGGTCGTGGTTCCACCGCTGGAAGGCGCGTAATCCAGACAGACCTGTGTCACACGCATGGGAACACCCTGCTTACCTGACCGCGTGAATCAAATGCTGAGCCTGCACGTCGTCGTATTGTTCAGGGCACAGCTCCTTCATGGGTTGAATCACAACCGATGTGTAACCGGCCGACTCAAACATTTTCCTTACGTCTTCCCCGTCCCGCTTGAAGCAGTTAAGCCCATACTTCCACTTCAGGCGACCTCTCAAAGATATATCCCGCCTCCATTCTTTCTCTATTTTCCATTTTTCTTCATCTATTACTATATGAACAATCAGCTTGCCCCCTTCTTTTAGCTTTCCGTGCATGGCAACTAAAATGTCTTTTAATACCGAATCAGTAACATGCTGAACAACAGCAAATGAATACACTAGATCTAATGAACCGCCCTCTATCTCACTCAATTGCGTTGTATGAAGATAGGTCGTATTTGAAGATCCATTAATTATCCTGGCGCATTCCAATACCCCTTTCGACAGATCGACCCCATAGACCTTGCGAACATGTCTCGACACGCTCTTCGCAAGAAAACCGGGACCGCAGCCGTAATCCAACACGGCCTGAGTGTCGTTCAAGTAAGGCAACAACACCTGTGCGCAAAGTTTCTCCCTGGAGGAACTGTTCCGCTCGAACTCCTTCTCAATGAATTCAGCGTGGGACAAGGACAGATGCTCCGGGGTGTTCTGACGGAAGAAGTAGTGCGGGCTCAAACTCAACACGGTCAGCGCCAGCTGCCTCTTGTATTTTTCGGGAGCCATCCTCAGAATACTTTCAACCCACCTGGCCCCGATAAACGACTGACGCTCTTTTCCAAGGGTCAGGATATGTACGATGACGTTCAGGCCTTTCAGCATGGGTCCCCTTTCTGATTACAGGAAAACACGGCTTTCCGGATTCCTTCTGCCGCTTCGGCAACGCTGTAACTTGAGATTGTCGCCCTGCAATGCGCGGCCATCGCCTCCCTGCGTGCCGGGTCTGTTTCGATGAACCGCAGCATAAGCGCTTTCAGCCGTTCCGCATCCCCAACAGGGAAGACGTACCCCGTTTCGCCCTCCCGGACAAGATCTGGGTGGCAACCCACCCGATCACTGACAATCGCCGGCAACCCGAATTGCATCGCCTCGTTGACAACCAACCCCCACGTCTCTCCAAAATTCGAAGGCAAGAGGAGGCAATCCGCAGCGGCATAGTTTTCTCCAAGGCAGCTCTGATTGACAAACCCGACAAAAACGGACCGGGCCCCCAACAATTCCCGGCATGCCGCCTCGAACTCCGGTCGAAGCACACCGTCTCCGACAACGATCAGCCCCATTTTATCGCGGTCCGATTTCTGCATCGCCTGCAGGGCACGGGCAATCGTCATTGGTCCCTTTTTGTCGATCAACTTGCCGGAAAAAAGGAAAACCGTGTGGGAAGAGGAAAATCCCATGGATTGCCGGAGAGCATTCCGTTGCCGGGCATAAAGGCGAATCTGTTCCTGGAACAGGGCGGTGTCTACGCAATATGGCGACCAACCGATGCGGCCATCGGTTACGCCATGCGCCAGGTAATGCTCACGGGCGTATCGACCGATCGCCAGGAATTTCGAACAGCTTCCGTAAACCAGTTCCAGAAACGCATTGCGAAACACCCGCTTCAGGAAACCCCGGCGCAATGCCACGTCGGTTGTTTCCGCCCGTATGAGAATCGGTATTTTAAGGCGCTTCAGGACAAGAATCGTTTCCCACCAGAAGAAGGGGAAGTAGGCGGTGATGAGCACGCAGTCAGGCTTGAACTCCGAGAGATGCCGATGAAGTCCTTCCGGCCTCAAGGAGAAAAATCCGCCGGAGTTCCTGACCCGCTGGTCGGTCGAAAGAAAGGTATGGGCGTACCCTTCCGTGAGGGGAACATCCCATTTGAACGCGACCCCGAACTCTTGGTCCATATAGCCCCTCACACTGAAGTCGGAGGCATAATAGACATGAACGTCCAAACCTTCGACCCCGGCCAGGGCTCGCCAGATCGGGACCTGGTACTGGACCGGATGGGTGGCGATGATCGCCAGACGTTTACCCACGAGGAGATTCTCTCGCCACGATCAAACCTTGAAAACGGAACCGATGCTGCAATTCGTATAAACGTGGTTGCGTCCGTAAGTATCGAAGATTCGATGCACCACTCTGGAAATCCAATACCTGAACCGATCTCCGGACTTCCCGGCGGTCATGAAGTTTGGAAGACAATACTGACCTCCTTCCTGCAACGCGTCGACCGGGAGAACTCCGAAAGATGAGAGGAAGCAGAACGTCTCCCTGGACAGGGAAATATTGTTTCTTGATCCGAATTCCTCAAACCAGTCTGGAAGAAATCTCATGTAGTCTTTCGGGTAATTGTGGATCCCCCATACGGATGGGACAACGACCACGAGGGTCCCGCCCGGCCGGACGCATCGGAGCGCGTTGCACAGCATCCCGTACGGGTCGAAGACGTGCTCGAGAACGTTGAACAGGGCAACCGTCTCGAACAACCCCGCATCCCACTGCGCAGCGAATTCTTCCCTCGGCAAGGAAAAATCCGACACGAAATCCACGCCCGATCCGCGTGTGATGTCCGTCCCGGAGACGATCTCAAGGCCATCGCCCCTCGCAAGGTCGCACAGGTTCGGCATTTCCTCGCCCTGAACCCTGGCCGACCCGACCTCAAGAAACGGTGAACGGACCCACCCGCCTTTCATAAGGGACGAGAAGTAGAGTCGATCGATTTCAACCATTAAAGCCCCCTCGTCGCCTCAGCCCCGGCGTCACCCGGCCTTGATGGTTGCGACAAATTCCGTGGCCAGTTCGATATCTGCCGAATCGATGGGATCCACTCGATACCCGGTCGACTTCAGGAAATGAAGGCATTCTTCCCGGACCGCGTCTCCATGGGTGGACAGAAATATGGCCGGATGGGATTTCAGAATCGAACGGGCGCCGGACAAGGCCAGCATCTCGGCCCCTTCGATGTCGATCTTCAGGTAATTCGGCGGTGGAATTCCCCGGCTTGAAACGAGTTCGTCCAATGCGATGGCCCTCACCTGTAGACTTCCCCCGGGTGCCATGTGCCCCATTGAATTGCCCGGTCCCTCATCGAAAGAGATCGTCCCCCCCTTGTCGGAAACCGCGGCCTCGATGACCGTCACGTTTCGACAGTTGTTCAACCGGATGTGCTCTTTCAGAAAAACCAGGTTTCTCGGGACCGGTTCGAACACGAAAACTTTTCCCTCGGGGCCCACCAATTCCGAGGCCAGAAGGGTATAGAAGCCCACATTGCCGCCGAGATCGAACACGACGCTCCCGCGGGTGACGGTGGCCTCGAACAACCTCTGCTTGTCGAGTTCATAGCTTCCCAACCAACATCCATGAGTGCTGGAACCGACGATCCACTTCTTTCCCTTCAGCGGGCCCTGAAGAATCGGCATTTTCATGGCCGCGGGCAACAGGCGGAGTGGAAGGCGCACCACCTTTCCCATCCACGATTTCCTGGAAATTCCGGACCAGTTCAACCCCAACCGACTTCCTCCAGGTTTTGTGGAGACATCATACTTTTGTCAGTTTTTCTCGCAAGTATTTTAATCCTGGCCACTGGACAATCCTACGAAACAATACGTTAAGATGTATATTTGAACGCAATTTTACCATGAAAGTCCGCAGCATAATCCACCAATACGGTTTAAACCCTCTGTAGACATGATAATCAAACCATACATATGCGCTTTTAACTTGAGACTTCGTAAAACAAGGAGAATCAATTACAGGATATCTTCGCTCAAGTCTAGGATCAATTGTCGTGGTTACAAGCTTTTTCCAGACACAAACATCATATAATTCCGTGCCTGGATATGGGTAGAAAATACCGGTATAATGACCATCTGGTTGACATTGGCGATTCAATGAAACGGTCTTCATGTAGTCGTCACAGGTTTCACCAGGAAGACCTATTATATTGAACACAAACAGCTTAAGCCCTGCCTTCCGTATCATGGAAGCAACACCCATAAAATCCTTATCCGAATAGTTACGGTTAAGAATATCTCTCCGAATTCGCTCGCTTCCCGATTCAAGACCAATATTTATTTTATAAAAATTCGCCTTTTTTAATGCCATGAACAAATTATCGTCCGTTGACTGCGGTGATATCCTATAATTACAGCCATACGCAATTGAATTGTTAATGGTAGAATTAAATGCTTCCATCTTCGCACAAAGATCTGCGAGCCATGCCTTATTTGTGGATATGGATTCTACTTCAAAATATATTTTTGATTTTGTTGGGTATTCTGCATGGAGAAACCGGATCTCTTCGATAACATCATCTACCGAACGAAATCTTACGTATTTTCCTGTCGACACTTTTCTGATAGCATGGTTACAACAATACGTGCAGTCATATGGACACCCCCTCCCTAGCAATACAGTTAACTCATCACCACGTTGTCCTTTTATCCATGGCGACCACATTGCCCGGTCTGGAAATGGCAGACTATCAATATCCTTAAGGAATGGGCGAGGGTTGTTTCTTTCAATTCTTCCGTTAGAAGTCTTTAGCCACAGATTTGCAATCCCATGCGGGGTGACGCCTGCCTCCATCTGACAGGATAGCTCCAGAATTGGATATTCACCTTCTCCCACGCAAATCACGTCAAAAGGCCCGGTTATAGCCTCATCTGGATTCAAGGTCGCATGGACTCCCCCGAGAACAAGGCATACACCAGGCCACTGCCGTTTAATCTCCCCGGCAATTTGCTTTACAAATTCATATTGTGACGCTACTGCCGTAACACATATAATGTCTGGAGAAAACTCACCCAATTTGGCGCTCAAGATCTTTATGCTATCCAGCAAATCATTGTTGCTTCCCAACACCACAAGCTGGGTTTGGTGACCGTTAACCTTCAACAGGGATGAGATATAAGATATTCCAAACTGTATACTTGACCATGATCGCAGAGGACTTGATATTGACTGAGTATCATCAAGCGAATATATGAACATTATTCTCAATGCTGATCCTCAATATTGTCCGTTGGGAATGCCATGCCCGATTGACTCCAGTTTCCGCGTAATTGCAGCCCATACGTCGTCGGTTTCGATTCCCATCATGCACGGGTGCCCTTCGAGAGGACAGGCCCTTAACCGGCACGCTGAGCATGGCACGGAGTGCCGGAGCAGAGTATGGTTCGCGCCCATGGGTTCCCAGCTCCCGGGGTGCTCCTTGCCTCCGTATAACGCAACGCAGGGGACCCCCATCGCGCCGGCAAGATGCGTGGTTCCCGTATCGAGGCCGAGACAGACAATGGACTCTCCCAACAGCATGGCCGATTCGGAAACCGAAAATCGACCTGCAGCGTTCACGCCCTCCCCCCAGGCATTCAACAACCGTTCGCCATCCGATTCTTCTGCCGGGCCACCGACGACAAGCAGCTCGAATCTTCCTGAAGACGCCAACCGCCGACCGATCTCCATGAACCTGTCCAAGGGCCAGAAATTGGCCGGTTGCTTCGAACCGGGGCAGATCGCAATCAACGGGCGATCCGGATGTTTTCTTTCGGTTCGCAGCCAGCCCTTGACGGAATCCGAAATGGGAAATTCGAGAAAGGGACCCGCCAAATCCGACTCGAAGGAAATATCGATGCCGTCCCGCTCCAACCGCCCCAGGCGGAAAAGGGCTTCGTGTGTCACCCTCCCCGGCATGCCGTTTGCGGCACGAGCCGGGGAAAGAACATCGCCCGCGTAGGCATGAAATCCGATGCGCCCGGGAATGCCGCAGGCACGAAAAAACAACTCGTCCCGCCGAACATGCTGCGCCGAACGCGTTCCTGGAGCAAGGTATACCACCGCCAGATACCGGCCTCTTCGAATCTGCATGATCAGCCGGGCGACAGTTCCCAGGAAACGCCAGCGACCGGAGACAACGGGGTATCCGAGGAACTCGTCCACCTCGGGACATCCCATCAAGATATCCGACGGGGTTACCGCGACTTCGGGTCTCACCTCGTGAAGCAAAGTGATGCGAGCATCGGGACCGAAATGACGCCTCACCGCCTTCAAGGCAGGAACCGAAACAACGGTGTCTCCAATGCTCCCGATCTGGTAGACAAGAACCTTTGCGAACACCATTCCTTTATCTCTCAACGTAAAAGCCTATTCTTTTCTCATTATTGCGATCCAGTGCGACGACGTGGCTTTAACAAATATTGAAATGATTTTCTCCAACAGCAATGTTATTTTTGCTGACACGCTCCATCTCCTGCAATATACCGGCAAACTATAATGCCAACCGTCGAGTTTTCTTAAATGGAACCGATTGCAAATATTTCTTATTTCATCAATGGTATAGAGCCGTATATGACCGTACGTGCCTCCGGCATAATCGATCTCGACTGCTTCTTCAAACGGTGTTCGTCCCGACATGAACATGACTCTGTTGACAAAAGATGTAAGATTCGGGGATGCAACAATTATAATCCCATCCCTTTTGACGACCCTGCATATTTTCTCCATAACATCATGCACACTTGTAGGTGGCAGGTGCTCCAGGACCTCGCAGAACACGACCAAATCCATGCTTTCATCATGGAGTGGAATATCTTGTTGCAACATGTCGCACAATTGAAGCGATATGTTATATTTAGTCAAATCATTCAAGAACAGGGCTGACTGCAAATAGTAGCGACCGGGATGTTCTATAGCGTGAATATCCATTTTCGGATACATTTGTCTAATTGAAAATGCGACTTGGCCATAACCTATGCCGATCTCTAAAACTGTTGCTGAATCTGTAATCAGCTTTTTATCTATTGAGCTGCGGATGGCATTCAACAAAACATCTACTCGTGTCGTTTCCCTTTTAACTGCCAGTTCTACTTCCAGTTCACCATGTGAATCAGCAGTATGCGAAACAGGACAGGCCACGGTGGCTTTTTCAGACTCGGAATGAGTAAAACAATGCTCGACAATATTTTGTATATCGCTTTTCACAATAACTCCATCATCAGTCATTCCTGGCCCATTCTTGTCAGAAGGCCATCTGCAGATATAATGAGGGTTGATACCTGGTCAGCGGACCTTCACGACCACTGCATGCCCGTTCAGGTTGTGCAGTGTAACCCTGTCCGGTTGGTTCCGTTGTTCATCGACCAACTTCGTGATCCCGTCAGCGCCGTAAGCACCATAATCGTCAAAAACGACGATGCCGCCCTTGTCCAGCTTATCCCATACCCATTCGAGGATGTCCTTGGCCGACGCATAAACATCCACGTCGATGTGGCAGAATCTGAAACGCTGGTCCGGAATATGCTGCGCCGTCTCGTCCGGAAAAATCCCTTCCAGTATGCGGACGTTTGTGAGCCTCTGTCTTTCGAGCAGACCTTCGACGAGGGCACAAGATGTATCGGCGTGCTCTCCGCCGACATAGAAGGAATCCCTCGGCGAGGCCTTGACGACTCCCTTGAAGGTATCGCAGAGGTAGACCGGATCCGCAATCCCGCATCGTCGGGCGCTCTCTGCGATCAGAGCCCCCGTCCCCCCTCGCCAGACCCCGACTTCAAGGAGACCTCCTTTAAGCCACCGGGTCTGCGGGACCAAAGTCCAGAGCTCGTAGCACCTATAAAGGTCAACCATCGTATGCGATTTGATTTGGGAGTAAATTTCCAGGAAGGTGTTGTCTTCGGTCCAAGGCGCATATGTAGCGTGCGGCCGAACGGTATCATGCCCAGGAATATTCTTCATGAGCCGGTGAATACCCAATCCGAATTTTCTCAATCCAGCCTGGGCTATTTTTGTGGCAAGGGTGACCAAGGATCATTCTCCCATCATGGATTCATATTGTTGATAGCCCCTGAAACAACGAACTTTCATGTTCACGACACCCCCGACCAACATGAAAAACAATGCGTATCCGGCCGTGGCCTTCCACAGCACCAACGTCATGTCGGCCAGACTCCCGCCCACATACAATGGAAACAATAAAAAAGGAATTCGCAGAATGAGCAATCCTTCAAATAATGGTTTCTGGGCAACACGAAGGAAAAGATGGTCGATCAAAGTAATACTGAATCCGGTTAGGATGGCCGAAAGAAAGAGCAATATCGGTCCGAAATCCAGGACGGACTCGGCCAGAAGCGTCGTGACCCAATCCCCTGCCTGAAACAACCCATAGTGCGAAGGAGCTGTTTTCACGCGACCTGGAACATCCGGAGGGCGCATGGAAACAGGCAGCCCCTGCAAAAACCCGGACATGGTTACCCTGCCCCATTTATAGTCAAACCCCTGGCCCTGGGCCTTCACAATGGCGGCAACCCCCTCCAACCCTGCCGCCCGGTAAGACATGTCTCCGAATGCACCCCCGAGAATCGTGCCCTCGCTTTCCAGCGGTCCTGTGGCTGAGAGCAAATCCGACAAGTCAACATTTCCCACCCCGGCTTCGCCCAGCATATCGGCAAGACTGCTGATCCGAACCGCCGTCACCAGGGCATAAATAACGATCATCATGGCAAGTCCCGGCAGAATTGCCTGCCGAAAACGCACGACACCGTTCATGACCAGCAGTCCGACTGGCATCAGGAACGCGACGATGGCTGTCGAACGCATCCCCCATCCAGCCAATGCAAGCAAGATGATCGCTCCGGAAACAATCATCAGGCGATATGCGTACTTTTTCGCCTTCGGAGTATCCGCCCGCAGATATGCATTCGCTCCCAGTAAGGGAGCAACCGGCAGGAACGGGATAAGCCCGTAAAAAAACAACTGTTCCCATATAGGCAGGGAAACAAGGGAGGATTCTGCATCGAGTGTCACATTCCCCCACTGGAGGGCGTATAGAAGCGTGCCTGCAACGACCAGCGCCGTCAGGGAACAGCAGACAATCCAGGAAATCTCAAATCCGGGAAGAGTCAGCAACCGATAGTCCCCTCCGGGTCGGGAAACCGGGGCGACCTGCTTGCAAACGGTGCTGTGAGCCACCGCATTCCCGATGACAATACCCGCCAAAAACAGCAAGGCTGCCATGCTGCCGACAAAGTAATCAAAGGGGGCGGACAATGGAATCCGCCCGATCATCAACACCAGCAATTCAGGCCGCAGTTCTGGCAATACCGCCGGAACGATATTGGAGACTCCATAGTAAAGCAGCACATGGATTGCGAAAATCTGGCGATATCCCAACGGCGGGGAAGTATTCCCTATCGGGAAACCGAAGATGAGAACAGCCAGCCCGGAAAACGAAAGAATCACCTGCATAAGAAATAGCAGCGATGTATCCTTCAGGGGATAATCGGATCTCAAAATCGCGGCAAGCCATATTCCGGAGAGCAGGAGCCCCCCCGACAACACGCAAATCAACTTCTTGCGAGAGATGGCCGGCTTGATCAGGATAATTCCAACTTGTTCAGGATGTACCGGACACGATGCGAGTAGGTGTGCCCGTTCATTACCTTTTCGTGGGCCGCAGCGGCTGCCGTCCGTCCAACTGCAGGATTGTGGAGCAGGTGCCCCACCACCTCGGGTAAATCATCGAGATCCTTGAAGTAGAAGACACCTTCCCCATGCGGAAACTCTTTCTCCATTTCGGGGCAAGGGGAGCACAGTTGGAGCCCCCCCGCACAAGGAATTTCGAAGAAGCGCATGTTCGCGCACGGGAAATTGGTGTCGTCGATGATATTGAGATTGATTTTGGAAGAGGCAACCGCAAGGGAGAATTCCGGGCCGAACAGGGAACGCCCCTGCCAGACACGCAATATCTCCTTGTTGCCCCGGCAACGACGCCCCCAGTCCGGTCCCCAGATCTTCATGCTTCTGTCGGGATGTCGGGAAAGGATCGCCGTTATGGCGCGCTCCCTTTCAGGGCGCCACCCGCCGATGAAGCAGATGTCGGTCTTATACTTTTCATTCAACGATTCCGTCGGGTCCGGAACCGGGTGCATTTCCGGGTCGCCCCCCAGTGGAACCCACTCTGCCCGCTTTGCGCCCAGAAGCGTGAATACAGGACAGGTGCTTTCTCCGTAGGTCGCAACAAGATCATAAAGCGGCAGCGAAGAAATCATTTTCGAATCCAGATTGACCAACGTATCTGGCCACATGTAAGCCATTTTGAGGTTCGTCGATGATCGGATCTGGGCCAATGCGCCTGCTAAAACCAAACCATGGCTAAAGACAACGAGAACGTCGGGTAAAATATCCTTCACCATGACGACCATTTCCCGGTTTGCTTTTCTAATCCAGGGATCGATGGGGACGAACGTGCTGAAGAAATGACCGACCGAACCTAATCTCGTGTGTTTTCTGACCGCGGCCGGAATATTGAAGCAATGGGCATCAGAACCGACTGCCGTAAAGGCGGACGCATACGATTTTTCCAATGCCCCGTCTGCAAATCCTCCGACCAATAAAACTTTCAATTTCCGGTCATCCAAGGTTGCGCTCCGCCTGCCCGTTCTCCGATATTTTCAGGAATAACCTCACCCCTTCCCCTGCGCCTTTCCATTCCGCGTGGCGGATCCGCCCCAGGATCCTTCGAAGGTAGTACTGCCGTGAAATCCGGGAAAACCGCTCCTGCTCGATCCTCAACCGTTCGGGCTGGGCGGAAAAAAAACGCCCGATGTTCGCCTGCTGTATCCTGCGGGCGGTCTCCACCCGGTTCCAGCTGAAGAGACGTTCCTGGGTCGGCGTGTCGTCGAGGACGATCAGCGGTTCCCTTACGTAGGCAACATCGTGATCCAGACACATTCTCATCCACATGTCGACATCGCTGATAAAACCGAAACCGGGATCGAAAGGGAGCAGTTTTTCGTATGCGGATCGGCGGGCCATCACCGTCCCCCAGACGATCGACGAAAATTTGTGGAGGTAGTGTTCCTCGAAAAACCGACGTCCGGGCGTGAACGGAGCCACGTCATGAAGAAAGACATATTCCCCGCCGCCTCGGATGACACCGCCCACGCCGGAGAAAACGAAACCCGCGGAAGGGAAATCGTCCAGCGCACGTTCCCACTTCTCGAGCAGTGTCGGATCGAATTCGTCGGCGTCGTGGAGATTCGCGATGTAATCGCCCGTCGCCAAGCTGACCGCGGCATTGAGGTTTCCCGGCATGTACAGGTTGCGGGAATTCCGGTTGTAACGAAACCCGGTGAAATGGTGCGCCCACTTTTCAGCCACGGCCCGCGTCTCGTCCGGGGAACAGTCATCGCTGACTATCAGTTCGTCCGGCCGGCGCGTCTGAGCGGCCAGCGACGCCAGCGTCCGGTCCAGCAACGGCGCGCGGTTGTACGTCGTGATGCAGACACTCACCCTGGCCATCAGTCCGCCTTCTTGGACCACGAGGGAGGCAGGTTGATCGGAACCTCGATATTGCCGAACTCGACGGGTTGCATCGGCCCGCAATCTTTGACCCATTCGGCCATTCGGCGAATTCCCGCTTCGAGGGAGACCGGGGGCGGCGGGTCGAACACACTGCGGCTTTTCTCGTGAAGGGCGAATGCGTGGACCACTTCGTTGCGGGCAGGCAGGTGGCGGATCTCCGGCTCGACGCCGATCGACCGGGCCACCTCGTTCGCCAGCGTCAGCAGGGTGTGCGGCTGGTCGGCCCCGATGTTGAACGCCTGCCCGTATGCCGCCGGAACCATCGGAGACCGGGCGATCACGGGGGCGACATCATCGATGTGAGAGAAAGCCCTCGTCTGCAATCCGTCGCCGAACACGGTCATCGGTTGACCCTGGAGCAGCTGGTTCATGAAGATCCCGATCACGTTGCGGTATTTGTCGGCGATGTTCTGTCGTTCGCCGTAGACGTTGTGCGGGCGGAATATGATGCTCGGCAACCCGAACATGTGATGCGCGGCGGCGAGATCGAGTTCGACCGCGTATTTGGATATGCCGTACGGATCTTCCGGTTGCGGAACCATCTCCTCGGTCATGGGCGTCTGGTTCGCCCCGTAGACCGCGATGGAGGAGGTGAACACGAAACAGCTGACTCCGTGCAGGATGGACTCGTTGATCAGGTTGACGGAGCCGATCACGTTGGTCTGGTAATTGTATCGGCGGATGAAGTGGCTCAACCCCTCCGCCGCATAGGCCGCCAGGTGGTAGACGTAATCGAAATCGCCACCCTTCCACAAAGAGGCAACCCACTCCGGATCCGTGACCGTTCCCTGACGGAAATCCACCCCGGCCGGCACGTTCCCGATGAAGCCGCCGGAAAGATCGTCGGCCCCGACCACGTCGAACCCCAGCTTGAGGCAATGGTCGGCCACATGGGATCCGATGAACCCGGCGACGCCGGTTACCAGAACGCGCGTCATTGATCATCCCCTCCGGGCGCCGCCATGCAATCCCGCACCCTGACCAATATTTCGTCGAGGGACAGTTTCGGCGACCACCCGAGCAACCTGTTTATCTTGCCCGTGTCGGGCACGCGCCGCTGCATATCCTCGAATCCCGGCGCATAGGCCTCGGAGTACGGGACGAATACGGTTTCGGAACGACTGCCGGCAACCCCCTTGACCCGCTCGGCAAGTGCGAGGATGGAGATCTCTTCCGTGTTGCCGATGTTGAACAGCTGCCCGGGGGCATCCGGGTGGAAGACCAGAGAGGCCAATGCGGGAACCACATCGCTGACGTCACAGAAACAGCGCATCTGTTTCCCGTCCCCGTAGACGGTGATCGGCTCACCCCGCATCGCCTGTTGCATCAACCTGGGAACGACCATCCCGTAGTGACCCGTCTGTTTGGGCCCCACCGTATTGAACAATCGGGTGAGGATGACAGGCAACCCGTACTCCCGGTAATAGGCAAACCCGAGGAACTCGTCCAGCATCTTGCTGCACGCGTATGCCCACCGGCTCTTCCCGCTCTCCCCCAGAAGCACATCGTTGTCTTCCCTGAACGGAATCTCGGCCGACTTGCCGTAAACCTCGGAGGTGCTCGTGACCAGCACCTTGCAGCCGTATCGAAGCGCCGCCTTCAGCACCACCTCGGTTCCCATCACGTTCGTTTCGATCGTGTGAACCGGGCGCTCCACGATCAGGGCCACGCCAACCGCGGCGGCCAGGTGAAAGATAATATCCGATTGGGAGGCCAGCCGGTCCAGGACGACCTCTTCGGTCACCGAGGCTCTGCAAAAGTGGAACTTCGGGTTTCCGATCAGATGGCTGATGTTTTCTATTCTGCCGGTGGACAGGTTATCGATCACGGATACGTCATGCCCAAGCCCTATGAGAAAATCCGCGAGGTGGGAGCCGATGAAACCCGCCCCTCCCGTGATCAATATTCGCTTTCCACCCCTTGCATCCTGCGGGCTCGGCATTTCAGTTTCCCCTCTTCCAGTTGAAATATTCCAGCAAACGCCTGCCTTCAAGATCCGAAGAACGCAGCAACAATAGCAACTGAAGCCCGAATATCATCGCATAAGCCGCCAGAGATGCCACGGCCGCCCCCAGAATGCCCATCCGGGGAAGCAGTAGCGCCAGCAGGACCAAGGATATGACCATCCCGATCCCTTCCGCAACAGCCGGCCGTCCCGGATATCCCAATGCCCGAAGACTGTTGCCCTGAATCAGGTTCAATCCCTGAAAAAGGGTGGCAACAAGGAGAACCTGCGCCGACAGGACGGAGGCCGAGTACGCGGCCCCGAATACAAGGGGAAGCACCCGCGGGACGGCGATGACACCGAGAATGGATGCCGCCCCCCCCGCCAACAGGCCAAACAGGACCAATCGCAACGCTTCTTTTCCGGCGGCCTGCCTGTCGGGAGCCTGGGTGATCCGGGGCAGCGCAACGATTCCCAACGATGAAAACAGGGGTCCGGGGACCGCGCTCAACGCCACGGCAACGACATAATTACCCAACTGAACCGGGTTCAGGAAAATCGACATCAGCAACTGGTCAATTCTGAGCGAGACCTGCCCGGCGACCGAGGAAAAGAATGTTTTCATCCCGTAGCCGAACAATTCCGACAGACGGACTTCCCCCCCACCGCACTTGAGCTTGAATCTTGAGGCCAGCAACGCAAAGGCGAACACGCAACCCAAAATCTGGACGACAAGGAATACCCGGACATAGGCCAGGACTCCCGCGCGCCCCATTACCCAGAGGAGCGCGATTCCGACTGCGTATGCCAGGGAGAGAAACAGGCGAACGCAATTGAATCTTCGAACGAGCCCCGCACCCAGCAGCAGAAACGATTGGTGACCGGAGGCCAGTGTAAACGGCAGGGAAAGCAGCGCAATCCGGAACCCGGAAACCACCGTGTCCGACGGGGTTCCCAGGATGCGGGGAAGGCAAACCATCCCGACGATCGCCAGAACGCTTCCGGTCGTCGCGCTGACCTGAAGTGCCACGCCCCACAGCCGTCCAACGCGGGAAACATTCTTCCCGGCGAAATAAGAGAACGCGAACCCCAGCCCCATGTCGCCCGCCATGCCCAGAAACGCCACCCACAATAAAACCGTGGCCAGCTCTCCCCGGGCCGCCGGCCCCAGCGACCGGGCCAGGATCACACCACTCGCCAACCCGCATGCCGATCCGGCGAGAGTCAGGAGGAAAGTTTCGGAAATTCCCTTCCATGCTGCGGACGACTGGCGTACCAGACGATGCAATTCAGACAGGCCGGGCTTCCATCAGGATGTGAACCCCGAAAAGCCCGGGCATCCGCGAAGAAACATATCCGTCCAGCGTTTTCGCAAATCCGGGGGCAATCCGTCTTAACGGACCCGAGGGGAGTTGCCCGACGGCCTTGTGCGACAAGACCCGGTACCCGGCATCCTCGACCATGGACTTTGCGGATTGGAAGTCGAAAAACCGGAGATGCGTCGCGTCCATGATTCCCGTCTCGGCATAACGAAACCGACCTGCCAGGAAATTCAGTCGCTGGTGGATCTGCAGGACATTCGGCAGCGCGATATAAACCGATCCCCCCTCTCTCAACAACGCCTTGCACCTTTCCAACACGTTGGTCGGACTTGGGAGATGTTCCAGGACATGGCAAAACAGCAAGGCGTCAAAACTTCCACCCCTGAAGGGGAAATTTCCTTCCGATACATCCGAAATCACGCAGGAGATACCGGACCGGCGACAGCATGTCGCTTCCTGAAGCGACAGCGTCAGGCCAACGGGATTGAAACCTCGCGTCTTCAACAACCGCATGTTTGCCCCGTCGCCGCAACCGACGTCCAGGATAAGACGATGTACAGGGCGAACCATCTCGACGAATGCCGGCAGCCCGTTGTTCGAATAGCATTTGTCGCGGCAAAAGCTCCCGGGCGACCCCGTCACTGCTTCGTCCATTGCCTGGCCGAAAGGATCCCCCAGAAAAAGATGAACGACAGGATCAGCGCATAGGCGCATGACAACGCTCTCTGAGGCCCGATTTTCCGATCCGGGACCCGGGGAGAGTCGATGACCTTGAAACCGAACTGATCCCGGTTCCGGGCGAGCATTTCGCGCTCCACTTCCTGAAAATAAAGCGAGTAGAGCCGATCGCGGGTGAGCGGGTCGAGAGTCTGCCGGATCTGTTCTTCGATGAACCGCTTGTTTCTGGCCGCTCGCTCCAAAGCCTCCTCCTGCAGGCGGCTTTTCGCCTCCTCCAGGTAATCGGTGACGATCGAAGATGACGATTCCGGCGAGAGCGAATCAAACGACAGGGAAAGCACCCCTGACTTCTTGTTGGGCAGGATTTTCAGCCTGTTTTTGGACGCTCGAATCGCATCCCAGTCGCCAAGCGGCTTTCCCTTCGAACCTGCACGGCGCAACGACCGCGTCAGCGGATCGTAGCGATCCCCGTGGATCGAAGCCCAAAGGTCATATTTGCGAAAGATCCGGACGGTGAGATCGTTGCTTCTGAAAAGCGACTCCAGATCTTCTATTTTCGAAGACCCGCCCACGGCGATTCCGAAAGAAGAAAGGACTCCGAAGGCGGCAGGGGCTTGCCGGCCTTCTTCCGAGGGAGCCACCACGGCCGTCGCACGATAGACATCGGGCAACCGGAACTGATACACCGCCATTGCGGTCCCGGCGACAACAGCCAGCAATGCGGCCTTCCACCAGCTTTTCCCAATCGCATCGACATGGGCGGACAGGTCGATCGTGTCCGGGCCCGGGACGGTCTGCTCGATCATCTGTTCATCCCTTTGGCGGCCCCTTAAAGCCGCAGCAAAACGCCGGCGGTCACGGCGATCTGCATCATGATCTGGGTGATGTCCTTGATGTCCTTCATCAGCCGCGTCTGGATCAGCTTCTCGGGAACGACGATCGAGTCGCCGGGCTCCACCTTCGCGGACTGGAGGGAACGATTCCCGAACATGAAAAAGGCGTGGTCGCCGTTGCCTGCGGTCACGACGGAACCGTCGGCCTTCAGCAGGAACATGTGGTCGCGGTCGGCCGACTCGGTGGGGCCGCCCACCGTCTGAAGGTAATACCCGACGGTCGGACGTGCCGGATCGTAGACCACGCCGGTCGGATTGTAGACGCGGCCGACGACGTTGACCACGTTCATCGCCCTAGGCACTTCGAACCGGTCGCCGTCCTCGACGGGGATGTCCGATGGCGACCCCTCCATTTTCCCGCCCTCGGGAAGCCGTATGATGACGCGCCCGTTCGCCTTCGCCTTCTTGAGTTGCGCGATGAGCGACCGCCGGGCGGCCATCAGTTCCCTGTTTGCTTCGATGTCTTCCTTGTCGAGCGTCAACCCGCCGGTCTGCGCCTTCTGGGCGACCTCGAGTTCGAGTTCTTCGGTCAGCCTGTCGATGGCCGCCTGCTGCGACCTCTGCGCCGACACCCGCGCGAAAACAGCCCCCTTCGGATAGGCATTCGCCGTGAAGCCGCCGGCCCGCGCGACGACGGAACCGAGTCTCTCGCCGCGCCTCACCGCGTAGACGCCTGGGAAACGGACCTCGCCTGCCAGCGTCACCTGCACCTTTTCGGACCAGTCTGGAATCTGTCGGACGACGAGCAGGTCGTATTCGCGCAGCGGCAGGTCGGCGGACGCCTCGCCCGCCAGTACCCTTTCGGGGGAAACGTTGACCGTCTCGGTCTTGACCAGCGACCCGTCTTCCTTGATCCGGCGCCGCACCAGTTCCGCGTCCTTCCCGTACGCGCTTTCTTTCAACCCTCCCGCCTTGAACAAGAGGTCGGACAGCTTCATCCCTTCCGTCAGGACGAACTCGCCCGGAGCATTGATCTCGCCCGCGGCGCTCAGCGTCTTGCGGGTCTTCGACTCCCATACCGAATGAACGCGAAGATAATCTTCGTCCTCGAGCAAAAGGTTCTCGGACGGGTCGCCCGACATCGCCTTGCCCAGGTCGATGTAGATCGTGTGGAAATCGCGTTTGGCGTCGGCACGGATGACTTCGGCCCGCGTCAGCAGCGCCGTTTTCGTCAGCCCGCCGGCCAGCGTCACCAGATCGGAAACGCGGGCGGCTTCAGGAATATCGAATGTGAGAACGGCGACATCGGGTTGCGACTCGACGGCGACTTTTCCCAACGTCGCCTGATTTTCGACGGCGGCCGGGGCCTGCAACTCGACGCGCGTGGTCCGCACCTCTCCGGATACGCTCGCCTTGCGTCCGTCGCGCAGCGCCGACGCTGCGAACACCTTCACCACGTCACGGCCTTGCAGCGCCACGTCCGCGTCGTTCTTCTTGTCTAATACGATCGCCCTCAGGTTTACGGGAATGATCCGGCTGTGCATGTCCGGAGGGACCATGCGGGTGATCAGCGCATAGTCGAACCAGCTGCCGGGGAGAAAATCCTTTTCATCCGGGAGGAGCGTGCCGACCGTCATCCCCGCCTTGACCTCGTATTTGCCTGGCCGGACGACATTCCCTTCGAGCGTCACCACGTTCTCGTCGGCCCGGACGATCGACAGGATGCGGACCACGTCGCCATCTGCCAGGTCGAAGGTGCGCGCGCCCTTCTCGATCTCGGCCGTGTCGACGTCGAGGACGACCCGCGTCGAATGTCCCTCGAGCCTTTCGACCTGGACCCGCTGCGTGTAAGCCGACGGCGCAAAACCGCCGGCGATCCGGATGACGTCCTGCAGGCTCTTCTCGCCCGCAAGCTCGTAGATCGCGGGACGCCTCACCTCGCCCGCGACCGCCACGGTGCGCCCCACCACCGGCACGAAGATCGTATCGCCCTGGCGCAGCCGGATGTCGCCCCTGTTTTCGCCGCGAAGCAGGAAATCGTAGAGGTCGATGGTGGTGAGCAATTCGCCCGCACGGCGAAGCTCGATCCGCCGCGTGGACCCGATGTCCTTGAGCCCCCCCGCCAGGGAGAGCGCCTGCAGCGCGGTGTGGAACGAGCTGACGTTGTACCAGCCCGGCGCGCGCACCTCGCCGATGACCGAGACGCGGCTCGCCTTCATGTCGCCCAGAGACACCTCGGAGGACACCTCGGCCATCGATCCCACCTTCGCCTTGAGGAACGTCTTGAGCTCGCCGAACGTCTTGCCGGCCACCTGGAGCGGGCCCATCTTCGGGTAGAAGATCTTGCCTTCCCGGTCGACCGTCATCCGGTTCGTCCCCTCGAGCCGTCCCCACGTCTTGACGACGATCTCGTCGCCGGGTCCGATCACGTACGACGGGGAAACGGGCATGTCCTCGAGTGCGGCGCCCGGGCGCGGGTCGAACAGATCGTGCCCGAAGTGCGGCAGCGTGCGGGCCTCGGCATCGGGAATCCGTTTCCCGAACAGGTTGGACAGGTAGACCGACCCCATCCATTCGTACCGCGGGAGGGGAGCCGGGCCCGCCGTCGCCTGATGCGCGTTCGGGGCGACGCTCTTCGATTTCCCCTTGCCGGACGACTTGTCCCTGCGCTCATTTTCGGATTTCTTCTTGGTGTCCTGGATCAGCTGTTCCTTCAGTTCGGGGTGAGCCTTGAGGTATTCCTTCGCGTCGGCGGGAATCGAATCGCCGGACTGGATGAACTGCCGCGCCCCTTCGGCCTGGTCGGAGGTCGAAGCGGCATCGCCCGCGTCTTCGGCGCGAAGCGGCACCGCCTGTCCCGAAAGCAGCAGTGCGGCCAGCAACGCGAGGAGAAACCTCACGGGGCGGTGATGGCGGGCGATCGTCGTCTCGGCATTCGATATCGGCATCGGGTTTTCTTTCATCTGTGGGGAATGGATGTCATTTTCCTCTTATTGAACGCTGCCCGCAACCCGCCACGTCAGCATCGCCTGGAACGACAGGTCGGTTTCGCGTGCGCCGTCGATCCCTCCGCGGTTCCGGATCCGCTCCGAACCGACCCGCCCTTCGGCCCGGACGTTTTCCGTCAGCCACCCGACGAGCCCCGCGTCCATCCGGTTCGTCGACTCGGATTGCGGCCCGCCGGGAGAATATCGACGCAAGGCGCCGAGCGACAGTTCGATGTACGTGGACGGAAGGAAAAACCAGTGGGCGGTCAGATCGTACTGGCGGGCATCGGTGCCCATCGAATGCCCCAGAATCTGCCCGCGATAGCGGTGGGCGTATCCCTCGTTCGACGCGCTGTGGACATACCACGCCGGGCCGTTGTCGTTCAGGTGGTTCTGCGCCCATTCGAAACGCAGATCCGCGCGATCGCTCCCGAGAAGGGCCGGAAGGAAGACCCCGCCGAGAAATGCCCACTTGGTCGGCCCCGGTATCGGCGTGCCGATGATCTTCGCCTCGTCCTCGCCCGCCGCCTCGAGATAGAGTTGCACCGGCTGGACGTCGAACGGCAGATTCACCTCGGCGTCGAATCCGGCGATCTGGTTGCCGTTGCTGCCGGGGTCGTTGTCGTGGGTGCCCTTGAAAGCGGTCCACCACGCGGATATTCCGCTCGGCTCGCCCTGTCCCCCGAAGTGCATCGCGCGCGAGGCGCCCAGTTCCAGGTAGCGGCTCGGCCGGACCGATAGCCGCATCCCGGATAACAGGGAATGGGGAATGGGACGATCTCCCTCCAGCCGGGCCACGAACAGGTCGTATCGGAGCTTGCCCAGGAAGGACAGGGGCCACGGGAGCCGGATCGGCTCCGCGTTGCGAAGCCGGACACCGGGGTACGGGGAAGCGTTGTTCGTGAAGATCAGCGCACCGCTGCGACCCGGCCCGTACCATGTTGAGATTTTTCCGGCTTCCACCGACAGGAACGGCCATCCGGCCTCGACCGAACTGTCGAGCAGACGCGTGCCGCGATCGCCGGCATCCGCGAGGAAAGCCGCCCCGCTTCCCTGGACCGAGAGCCACGGCGCCTCCTCGACGCGGAACGCGCCCGAGGCGGAAAGCGATCCTCCCTGCGGAACGGGAACGCCGTCGGATATCGGCCGGACTCCGCCGCGCTCCTCCATGGAAACGCCCACCCCGAGTCGGCCCTCCGCATGCGGCGCGAGGTACCAGGTCAACCAGTCGGCCAGCTCCCGGTCGAATCCGTCGGGCGGCAAGTCGCCCGACCGCATCGCGCCTTCGAGCGCCCCGCGCAGGGCCGGCACGGGATAAGGACGGGTGTTGGCCGCAAGGCCGGGCAAATAGCCGGCCGCGTTCAGCTTGTCGACGGCCATCATGATTTCGGGCTCCCGGGCGATCGAAAGCTCGGCCGCAACGGCGGAAGGCACCTCGGTGATCGCAGGGCAGGCGAGCAGGAAAAGCGCGGCCCCGAGCGCAAACAGGGGGAACGTCCGCCTCCGGCCCCGCATCGAGTCAGCCCTCTCGCGCGGCAAGCGACGCCATCTCCGCCTCGACCATGAGCCTGGCGACATCCCGCATCTTGTGGACGACCCGCCAGCCCAGGACCCTTGCCGCCTTCGAGGGGTTCCCCCGGTTGATCATGATCTCGGACGGGCGAAAGAGCGATGGATCGGCCACCACGTGGTCCCGCCAGGAAAGCGAAAGCACCTCGAACACCTGCGCCACGAACTCCTCGAGCGACCGGCTTTCCCCTGTTGCGATCACGAAATCGTCGGCGGCCTCCTGCTGAAGCATCATCCACATCGCTTGTACATATTCGGGTGCCCACCCCCAGTCCCGCGAGATGGAGATGTTCCCGAGAGACAGTTTTTCATCGCTTCCGGAGGCGATCCGGCAGGCGGCCTTGACGATTTTCTGCGTGACGAAACGTTCGGGACGCAGGGGCGACTCGTGGTTGAAGAGAATCCCCGTGCATGCATACAGCTTGTAGGCATCGCGATAGTTGGCCACCTCCCAGAACGCGGTGGCCTTGGACACCGCATATGGTGACCGCGGACGAAAAGGCGTGTCCTCGTCCGCGGCGTCGCCATCGGTATCGCCGAAACTTTCGCCGGAACCGGCGTTGTAAAGCCTGATCGGGCGTTCCGTGAAGCGTATGGCCTCGAGCAGGTTGAGTATCCCCACGCTGTTGCTTTCGAGCGTCTCAACCGGTTGGTCGAACGACAGCCCGACCGAGCTTTGCCCCGCCAGGTTGTATATCTCGTCGGGCTTGACCCGGGTGATGACCTGGAGGACGCTCCGGAAATCGTTGAGCGCCATCGAATGGAAGCCGATCCGGTTCTGGATGCCGAGCAACCGGAGATTGTGGAAGAGCGCCATCTGGGCATCGCGCGCGGTTCCGAAAACCTCGTACCCCTTATCCAGAAGCAATCGGGAAAGATAGGCCCCGTCCTGGCCCGATATGCCGCAAATCAGCGCCCGCTTCATCGCTGCAGCGAATCCTTGGCGACCGTCACCCGGAAGCGGGACACCGCGTCGAGCAGCAGCACCACCCGCTCGCGGTCGGGCAACTCCTCGATGAAAACTGCTTCGAGCCCCGACAGCGGGCCGTCGCCGATGGTCACGCTCTGCCCCGGCTGCCACTCGGCCGGTTTTCGCAACAGGCGGATGACGCCCTCATCGTCCATCCGCGCCCGGACCGACTCGATGATCGCATCCTCGACGGGCTGCGGTTCGATACCGAACGAGACGACGCGCGCCACCCCGTGCGTGTAGCGGATCAGCCGGAGCTGGTCGAGGGAAAAGCGGACGAAGAGGTAGGTCGGGAAAAAGGGGCGTCTTTCCTCCCCACCCCTTTTCCGGGCCCGTTTGCTGATCCTGGGAAACAGCGCCTCGAAGCCGGCTTCGGCAAGGCGGGTGAACACGCGGGTTTCGCTGAGCGGCTTGGTCTTGACGAGGTACCAATTTGCGATGGTTTCCGGCATCCTATCCGATCTGCCCCCGAAAATAGTCGATCGTCCGCGCCAGCCCCTCTCGGATGGCGATGGCCGGATCCCAACCCAGTTTTTCCTTCGCAAGCGTGATGTCGGGGCGTCGCCTGACGGGGTCGTCCTGGGGAAGCGGCTTGAACACGATTCCGGATTTCGAGCCGGTGAGTTCGATCACCATCTCGGCAAGTTCGCGGATCGTGAACTCGCCCGGGTTTCCCAGGTTGACCGGTCCGACGATCGCGTCCTGCTCCATCATCGCGACCATTCCGGTCACCAGGTCGTCCACGTAGCAGAACGAACGGGTCTGCTCCCCGCTGCCGTAAAGCGCGATCGGCTCTCCCTTGAGGGCCGCGACGACGAAATTAGACACGACCCGGCCGTCGTTCGGGTGCATGCGCGGGCCGTAGGTGTTGAAGATGCGCACGACGCGAATCCGCAGGTCGTGCTGCCGGTAGTAGTCGAAGAAGAGCGTCTCGGCGCACCGCTTCCCCTCGTCGTAGCAGGCGCGCGGCCCGATCGGGTTGACGTTGCCCCAGTAGCTTTCGACCTGCGGGTGCTGCGCAGGATCGCCGTAGACCTCGGAGGTGGACGCTTGCAGGATCTTCGCCTTGACCCGCTTGGCGAGCCCCAACATGTTGATCGCCCCGTGGACGCTGGTCTTGGTCGTCTGCACCGGATCGAACTGGTAGTGCACCGGCGACGCCGGGCAGGCGAGATTGTAGATCTCGTCGACCTCGACGTAGAGGGGCCATGTGACGTCGTGGCGCATCAGTTCGAACGACGGGTTCGGCAAAAGGTGTGCGATGTTCTGGCGCCGCGACGTGAAGAAGTTGTCGACGCACAGGACCTCGTTGCCCCTGGAAAGCAGCCGCTCGCACAGGTGCGAACCGATGAAGCCCGCGCCCCCGGTGACCAGGATGCGTTTCATCAGAGCTTGCTCCCGAACACGAATCCCTTTTCGGCCAGGATGCGGCGCCCCTCGCCGGGCGGCGTGAGTCCCGCGGCCTCCATGTCGGAATCGACCATGATGCGCACCAGCTCGCCGAAAGACACCCTGGGCTCCCAGCCTAGAACCTTTTTCGCCTTGGTTGCGTCTCCGATCAGGTTCTCGACTTCGGTCGGCCGGAAATATTTCGGGTCGATCTTCACGTATTCCTTCCAGTCGAGCCCCGCGTAGCCGAACGATTCCTCGACGAACTCCTGGACGGAATTCGACTGCCCGGTCGCGATCACGAAATCCTCGCCCTTGTCGTGCTGAAGGATGGCCCACATCGCCTGGACGTATTCGTAGGCGAAGCCCCAGTCGCGGCGCGCGTCGAGATTGCCGAGGAACAGCTCTTTCTGCTTCCCCGCCTTGATCGCGGCGACCGCCCGGGTGATCTTGCGCGTGACGAACGTCTCGCCGCGGCGCGGCGACTCGTGGTTGAACAGGATGCCGTTGCTTGCGAACAGCCCGTACGCTTCCCGGTAGTTGACCGCCATCCAGTAGGAATAGACCTTGGCGACGCCGTACGGCGAGCGCGGGTAGAATACGGTCTGCTCGTTCTGGGGCGGAGGCGTGGCGCCGAACATCTCGCTGGAGGAGGCCTGGTAGAAGCGCGGCTTGCCGCCCGACCGGCGGATCGCCTCGAGCAGCCGCGTGGTGCCGAGTCCCGTCGTGTCGCCCGTATATTCGGGGATGTCGAAGGAAACGCGGACGTGGCTCTGCGCACCGAGGTGGTAGATCTCGTCGGGCTGCAGGTCGTAGATCAGGTTGGTGAGCTGGCCGGACTCGGTCAGATCGCCGTAGTGGAGGAAGAGGCGCGCGTCCTCGATGTGCGGGTCCACGTAGAAGTGGTCGAGCCGGCTCGTGTTGAACGTGGAGGCGCGGCGGATGATGCCGTGGACCTCGTAGCCCTTGGTGAGCAGGAATTCCGCGAGATACGAACCGTCCTGACCCGTGATTCCCGTGATCAACGCCTTGGGCATGGAACGCTCCAGTGGTAAAAAGGATGTTGGACCGATAATCTGCCATTCTAACCGTTCGGGAAGGAATAATTCAATGAACGACCCCGTCGCGCTTCTCCAGGAATATATCCGGATCGACACGACCAACCCGCCCGGCGATTGCCGCGCCGCCGCCGCGTTCCTGTGCCGCGTCCTTTCGGAGGCCGGCCTTTCCCCCGTATCCTTCGGGGCGAGGCCCGAAAAACCCAACGTCCTTTGCCATGTCGGAGGGACGGAGGAACCCGGCCTGGTCCTCGTCCACCACATGGATGTCGTCCCCGCGATCGCGGAGGAATGGAGCGTCCCGCCCTTTTCCGCGGAGATTCGCGAGGGCTTCC
>JANXPS010000007.1 GCA_025357175.1 Deltaproteobacteria bacterium
GTCGCGACGATTTTGCCGAGCGCCGTCAGCTTCCCGCTTTGCAGCAGTATTTTCTGCGTTTCCTCGAGCACCCGGGTCTTGTCCGTGTACCGCTGCTCGAGCGTGTCCATGTATTCGATGACCTTGTCGTTCGCCCCGGCCAGTTTTTCGGTCATCTGGTTGAAAGAACGCGCGAGGAATCCGAGTTCGTCGTTGTAATGGATGGGTATGACGTGGTGAAGCTCGCCGTTGGCGACGATGACCGTGCCGAGGAAGATGTCCTTGACCGGCCTGGTCAGGAACCGGTTGAGGATGAGGATGACGATGGCGGCGATCACGGCGATGAACGCCGCGTTGAGGAGGATCATCTGTTTCCGGGAACCGAGGATTTCCCGGTCGACGTCCTCGAGCGACTGGGTGATGTCGATCACCCCCAGGACGCGCTGCGAGGGCGGATGCACGTGGCACGCGGCCGTGGAGCAGTCTTTCTCGTTGTAGATCGGGTTGATCATGCCGAGGACGCGGTGGCCGCGGGGGGAGTTGAAGATGCGGGTCCGTTCGGAGGGAACGATTTCCTTGAGGACGCCGCTTTCGGTGTGGCACCCGAGGCACGCCTCGGCCTTCTTGTCGGCCATCCTGCCCTGTTCGGCGTTGTCGGTCGAATAGACGATTTGACCGGTTTCGTCGTATATGCGGACCCGTTCGATCCCTTCCTGCCGGGCGATCGTGTTCATGATCATGTACGCACGGTCCTTGCGCCCATCCATCATCTCGGAACGGATGGAATGACGGATCGTGTCGCTCAGCTTGAGGGCCGTGCTTCGAAGGGTCTCGTCGAAATGATGCTGCTGGAGCTTGAGGGAAAGGTATCCCTGGTAGCCGTTGACCAGGCAGACCGCGAGCGCGATGTGGATGAACAGTTTGCCCCCGACGGTCCGGAACCACCGTATGTGGTGCAGCTGTTTCATCTCGGCGCGACTCGACCTCCTTTGCGGGGAAGCGGATGCGTGCGTGATTTTGAACCAGAGTATACACCTCCCGTCCCTTCTACTCCGCCAGTACTTTTTCGCCGACCTTTCTGTAAAACTTTACGGCGTTCGGAAAATCTCCCTTCTTCTCGTAAGCGGCCGCGAGCCAGAACCAGGCGCGCTCCGGTCTCGGGTTGAGCTTCGTCGCCTCGCTGATGCAGGCGATGGCGTTGTCGACGGCTCCACGCCGGAGGTGGACCGTGCCGATCCCGAGCTGGGCGTCCTTGTTCAACGGATCGAGTTTTTTCGCCGCCTCGAACTGGAGCATTGCGTTGTCGCACTGGTTCGCGGAAACGAGCGAATTGCCGTATGCGATCCGGGCCGGCACGTTCTTCGGGTCCAGCACCACGGCTCTTGCGAATTTATCGCCCGCCTTCTCGGGCATGCCCCGCTTGATGAGCGTCTTCCCGAGACCGACCTCCTTTTCCGCCTCGCTTTCCTCCCGGCTCTTGACCACCGGTTCGGGGGGCGCCATGATCCGCCGATAGTCGGTCTCGGTCATCATCCCGACGAGCACCTTGAGCCTGCCCCCGACGATATCCCTGAATTCGCGTGTATGGCCGGACTGCTCGAAGAGCAGCTTGCCGTCCTTTCCGACGATGCCCGTCGCGGGGAGGATGTAGACGCCGTAGTCGCCATACACCTTCTGGCCGGCGTCAACCAGGATCGGGAAGGCGACGTGCAGGTCGGCCATACATTTTTTGGCGGCCGCGATGTCGTCCCGGCCTGAAATGATCCCGAGAAATGCGACGCCCTTGGCTTTCATCTGCTCATGGAGCGCGGCCAGGTCCCGGATTTCGTCGACCGAGCGCTCCTGGGACAATTGAATGAACGCAAGGACCGTCGGCTTGCCGGAGGCAGGGACGAATTCGACGTCCCGGCCGTCGAGATCCTTGAGCGTGAAGGCGATCGCTTCGGCTCCTTCCTTCACCGCCCTGAACGCCGGGGCGGACGCGGGGACCGACAGGATCACCGCCAGGGCGATCAGGCACGAAACGATTCGCGAGTAACGGCGCATCCATCCGGGATTCGGCATGTCGGCATCTCCCTTGGTCCGCTAGTTGTAGACGACGGGAATTTTCCGGTCATAGCTTTTCGGCTTGTGGCATCCGACTACGCAGTTCCCCCCGTTCGTGCTCCTCGTGTAGGCAACCGGCAGCAACCAGGCCTTCCCGAAAGGAACCTCCTTGCGGATGTGCTTGTCCTGGTCGCCCGCGTGGACCTCGTGGCA
>JANXPS010000017.1 GCA_025357175.1 Deltaproteobacteria bacterium
CCGACTCCCGCTTCTACGAGATCTCGACACCCGCCGAAAGGGCTGCGCTCATCGCCGGGGCGGGCATCGACATCCTGCTCGTCGAACCGTTCAACGAGGTCATCGGCGCGATGACGCCCGAAGCCTTCGCGCGTGGATTCCTCGGCGCCCGCCTCCACGCGCGCCATCTCGTGGTGGGCTACGACTTCAATTTCGGCGCCGACCGGGCCGGTTCGCCCGCGACGCTCGTCGAACTCGGGGCCGAGCTAGGCTTCACGGTCGAGATCGTTCCCGCGCTTTACCGGGGCGGGGCGATCGTCAGCTCCAGTTGCATCCGGGAACTGCTGCTCGGCGGCCGCGTCCGCGAGGCCGAGGAATTGCTGTGCCGCCCCTACCGGCTATCCGGCACCGTGGTCACCGGGGCACGGCGCGGCCACAAGCTGGGTTTCCCGACCGCGAACGTCCGCTTCACGCAGGAACTGGTCCCGTTGCCCGGCGTTTACCGGGTCGACGCCGAGGTCGAAGGAAAGCGGTGCCGCGCCGTCGCCAACATCGGCTTCAATCCGACTTTCGGCGACAACTCGCTGACGCTCGAGGTTCACCTGCTCGACCCGCCCGGCGATCTCTACGGAAAGGAAATGGCGGTCGATTTCCGCGAACGGATTCGCGACGAGCGGAAATTCGAGGACGTCGGGACGCTAGTCCGCCAGATTTCCGAGGACGTCCGGCTTGCCCGCGAAGCGTCCGACAGGCCTCCGGCCGGCAGGCATTCCGGGGAGTCCGGGGAGTGAATCGCCACCTTCGCTACGCGGCATCGTTTGCAGCAGCCGGTGCTTTGATGCTCGCGGGCTGTTCGGGCAAGCCCGCCGGCGAGGGTGCGGCGGGCGCGGTTCCGGCATCCGTGGCGGCGATCCAGCAGGCGTTCACGACGGTCGTCGAAGGGGCGGTGCCCTCGGTGGTCAACATCAGCACCGTGATGCGCTTCGCGAAAGGGGCGGTGCCCCCCCGGCGCGACGAGAGCGGCGAGCCTCCGCCTCCGCCCGACTATCTCGATGTGCTCGAGCAGAACGGCGGTTACCGGGACGACTCGCTGGGAACCGGCCTCATCATCGCCGACGACGGCCTGATCGTGACGAACGAGCACGTCATCCGCGACGCCGACGAGATCGTGGTCCGGCTGTCCGACCGCACCGAGTATCCCGGGCAGGTGATCGGAGCCGACCCGCGCACCGACATCGCGCTGGTCCGGATCAAGGCCGGGCACAAACTCAAGCCGGCGAGGCTGGGCGATTCGTCTAAGCTCAAGGTCGGCGAATTCGCGATCGCGGTCGGCAGCCCGTTCGGCCTCGAAAGCACCGTCACGCAAGGGGTGATCAGCGCGACGGGACGCACCGATTTCGTGGACGACGCGGGCGAGGACCTCATCCAGACGGACGCCTCGATCAACCCCGGCAACTCGGGGGGGCCGCTGCTCAACATCCGCGGAGAGGTGATCGGCATCAACTCGTCGATCATGAGCAGCGCACAGGGCATCGGCTTCGCGATCCCGATCAACACCGTCAAGGCGGTCGCGCAGGAACTGTCGTCGCGCGGCGTCGTCCGCCGCGGGTGGCTCGGCATCGAGATCCAGCCGCTGACCCCCGAACTCGCCGAATCGTTCGGCGCCAAGGGTGAGCAGGGCGTCCTGGTCAACCGGGTTACGCCCCGGAGCCCGGCCGAGAAGGCGGGATTGCGCGGCGGCGACATCCTGACCGTGCTCCAGGGCAGACGCGTTTCCGGCCAGAAGGAGCTGCAGCGGCAGATCGCGGCGCTGGCGCCCGGCACCGCGGTCAACATCGAGATCCTGCGGGAAGGCAAGCGCGCCGCGGTGACGGCGCAACTCTCCGAAGTCGAGGGCAAGACGCCGCTGCAGGCGCCGATAAAAGAGGCCGCCGATGCGTTGGGATTGGCGGTGACGCCGATTCCGGGCACAATATCGAAAGAGCTTTCGATCGACGGAGGCGTTGCGGTCAATTTCGTCGAACCGACCGGCGTGGCCTGGCAAGGCGGCATCCGCGAAGGTGATATCCTGCTCCGGATCAACCGCGAGGCCGTGGTCGGCATCGACGGCTACCGGCGGCTCGTGGCGGCGCTGCCGCCCCGGCGGATGATTTCGGTGCTGGTCTATCGCAACGGCGGTCACATGTACCTGGCGTTTCGCACCCGGTAAGCGGATCTTGCGCAACGGGACCAAGGAGGATAAACGATGAGCGTGGTCAAGGATCCCGATGTCGCAAGACGCATCGCGCGGGCGGTCGTCTCCGACATCGCCCTGTACAACGCCCGGAAGGTCGAGGAGGGGATCGAGAAAGACTCCCTGTTCGACCTCCTGAAAGACGAGATCGAAGAGGGCCGCAGCTACTACACGAGTCGCGTCGATCCCGATATCGTCAAGAGCACGAACTATTTCAACCAGGCACTCGTCGACGTGCTCGTCAAGCCGTCCGGGCGAATTCCGTCCAAAGCCTGGTAACGTCGCTGCCCGCCACGCACCGGCTGATCGTTCCTCCCGGTTCTGCGGGAGAACGCCTCGACCGGTATCTTGCCGCCGCGCTCCCCGATCTTTCGCGTTCCCGGCTGCGGCAACTCATCGACGACGGGCAGGTGACGCTGTCGTCAGGCGCCGCCCGGCCCGCCGGCAAGCTGAAAGCGGGCGACGAAATCATCGTTTCCGTTCCGCCGCCCCGACCGCTCGACCTCGTCCCCGACGACCGCCCCCTTCGCATCCTGTTCCAGGACGCCCACCTTCTCGTCGTCGAAAAGCCGGCGGGCATGGTCGTCCACCCCGCCCCCGGCCACTCGGAGGGAACGCTCGTCCACGTGCTGCTATCCCATGCGGACGGCCTGTCGGGCATCGGCGGCGTCGAGCGGCCCGGCATCGTCCACCGGCTCGACCGTGACACCTCCGGCATTCTCGTCGTCGCAAAGACCGACGCGGCGCACACCGGGTTATGCGCCCGCTTCGCGACGCACGACCTGACCCGCAGGTACCACGGAATCGTCTGGGGAAGCCCGGCGCAGGCGAGCGGGACGGTGACGACGCGGATCGGGCGGCACAAGATCCACCGGAAAAAGATGGCGGTGCTCGAGTCGGGCGGCCGCGAGGCGGTCACCCGCTATCGCCTGCTCGAAACGTTCGGCCCGTTCAGCCGGATCGAGTTCGAACTAGAGACGGGACGGACGCACCAGGTCCGGGTCCACTGCGCGCATCTCGGATGCCCGATCGTGGGCGACGACGTCTACGGGAAATCCCGGAAGGTGGTTCTTGGAAAGGGTTCCTCGTCGCGTGTATTCGTGCTCGACCGTTACTTTCTCCACGCCTTCCACCTGGCGTTCGAGCATCCCGTGACCGGGGAAAAGCTGTCCTTCACGGTCGAGGATCCGCCGGAGTTCGGCGCCTTTCGGGAAGCGGTCGAGGAAGTCTCCGGCGGATGAAGTCGCCGGCCCGGCGGCCGGGACCTCACCCGCCGGAATTTCAGCGGTTCTCGGCGCGGGCCGCCTCGAACGCATCGGCCCAGGAGACGATCCTCCCGCCGTGCGCCTTGACGAACGCATCCGCCGCGGTTTGCGTGGCGAAGGCCCACTTCGGGTCCGCGGTCATCACGCCCCGCTTGTTCCCTCCGACGACCCACGTCGCCTTTTCGGCGTCGATCAGCGTCCGGCTGTCGCGGTCGGCGACCCGGATCGACTTCACCGCCTTCCCCTGCGCCCTGTCGATTTCGACGACGGCGCAATGCAGGCTGCATGTTCCGACCTCGGAACCGTCCTGGAACAGGACCAGCATCCGGCTGTATCCGTAACCCTTCCGGTCCATCCCGCATTCGCTGCATGAGCGATGGCGCCCGATGTCGTCCTGGGCGACCACCGCCGCCGCGAAAAGGAGAAGCAGGATCGCGAAGATTGCGGCATCCCGTTTCATGTTCATCACAGCCCCCCGAGGATCGCCTGCAGGCGCGACCCGGTCCCGTAGTTCTCGTTCATCCGTACGATGCCGGTATTGTCGATGACCACGGTCGTCCCCATCGTGGCGGCGTAGGCGTGCAGCACCGGGTTGCCGAGGTCGACGAGCACCGTGAAGCCGGAGTTGGCGAAGCCGTTGGACAGCTCGGACGCGCGTGCGTCCGCCACGGTGCCCGACACGTAATCGATCGCGAAGAATCCGACGTCGGGATGGGCGGGCATGATGGCGCTGCGCATGTGGCTCATCTCGTCCCCGCAGATGACGCACCACATCGTGAAGTAGAGAACGACCCCCTTGCGTCCGGGGAGCGACGTCGAGAGCGCGACGTTGTCCCCGAGCGTGTCGGGCAGGGTGAAATCGGGGGCGATCTGTCCGACGGACGGCCCGGTCGTGCCCGGCGTCACCGGCGGGCGCCGGTCGGCCCCGGAAGGGGACAGGTCGGTGCCCACGCCGTTGCACCCGGCGAGCAGGACGGCAACCAGGAGCGGCATGATGCGGCGACTAACGGAACCCATAGCGAACTCCTATCCCGTAGACATCGGTGGTCGGGAAATTCTCTCCCCATCCCTGCGCCTGGATCGCGTGGTTCCAGGACGCCTTCACGCTCCAGTCGCGGTCGGTGCCGGACCACAGGAGCGCACCCCCGACCGACGTCTTCCGAAATTCGCTGGTCGGGTCTGTTTCCCCGTTCCGCGTGCCGTCCTCCTCGTCGATGTATGAAATCGACGCCGTGCCCGTCAGCTGGTCGCCCCCGGTTCCCAGGACCGCGATGTAGCCGAGCGAAGCCGACGCCGAGGTGCGGTTTCCGAGGCGCTTGTGATACGGCTCGACGTAGCGGCCGTATTCCTTGTTTACGGCGCGTTCCAGGTAGCGGCCGTAGCCGAGCGCGACCGAGGCGGTGAAGGGGCGGAACGTCTTGTCGACCTGGAGGTTGCCGTCGAGCCGGTAGAACCCCCGGCCGGTCACGTCGAAGCTGCTTGTCCGGTCGTCGTACGGGGAGATGCCGGTCGGGATCGTCAGCGACGGGCCGATCAGGACGGAAGGGGTCAGATCCTTGAGCGATTTCAGTTTCCAGATCGACAGGTCGTCGAGCGCCTCGTACCAGAGCGACAGCGTCGAGTCGCCCAGCCCGTCGGAACTGGAAACGTTGCCTGAGTACCGGTTGTGATTCCAGACGTAAGGGACCGCGAGGCTCGCCTGCCAGCGCGATGCGAGCCTTGCCGCGGTGCCGAGCGTGAGTCGGTATTGCCTGAGGTCTGACCCGGCCGGATCGTCGATGTGCTTTCCGTCCTGGTTCCAGAAACCGTCGTATTTCTCCATCTCGAGCGTCAGGTCGACGAGCGCCTTGTTGCCCTTCGGCAGGATCAGCGCCGCGCCGCCGCCGCCGCCGCAGCAGGAGCCGGCGAGGACCGGGGGTGGAATGAGGCTGGCGGCCCCCAGAAGGAGGGCCGCCAGGATAAGGGTTCGTGTCGGCTTGCCGGGTGCGTCCATGCCTCGCTACGGCGCCGTCACGGTGAAATCGGCATAGGCATTCGTCCCCGACGGCGCCGCTCCGTCGGTCGTTTTTTTCTCGCCGTCCACGAAAAGCCGGACGAGGACGTGACCGGCGGTTCCGCTCGCCAGGCCGGTGAGGCCCGTGAACTCCCAATGGGCGCCGGAGCTTTTCGTCCCGTCCGCCCAGGTCGTGCCGTTGTCGGTGGACGCCCGGACCAAGACGTTGTCCACCCCCCAGGCCGTGCCGGTCTCGTCGTGGAGGATCGTCCCGGTCTGCAGTTGCGGCATGCTCGCCGAGTTGTCGTTGGCGGCGAGGAAGACGCCGAACGTGCGGGTGGGATCCGTCGGGACGAGCTTGTCGCGGAAGATGTAGTACGTGCGCTGGGTGGGGACCGCAGCGACGATATTGTCGTTTTGCCCCTTGAGCTTGACGCTTACCGTGTTGGAGGCCACCCCCATCGCCATCGCGACGGGAGGATAGAATGTCGCGCTCTCCCCGTTGACCGTGACCTTCAGTTCCCAGTAGCCCATGCCCGTCCCGGAAGCCATGAGAAAGTAGGCGGTGCAGCCGTATGTGCCGTTCCCGTTGTCGATCACCACGTTATCCACGGGTGTCGTGTGGGACATGGTCGGCATGTGCATCATGGGCGTCAACCTGACTGCGGCGCCCGTTACGGCGGCGCCGCCAACGAGTGCGTTGACCTTGATCGTGAACATCGTCTTGCCTTGAGATGCCGCCATCGTGCCGGGAATGTATTCAATTCGATAGCTGGCCGTTAGCGCCACCTTGCCGAGAGGAAGATTTCCGAGGTCCGCTGTCGTGAGCGAGGTGTGGTTGATCGAAGCGTTGTCAAAAACTTTCCTGAACGAGAGACAGTAGCGGTTGAGGATGTCTTCCGGAAGCGGGACGCCGGGTGCCATGTCCACGTTGTCGGTCCCGTTCCTGCCGTTCAGCACATTGTCGGCAAGGTCCGAGGCGATGGCTACGAGCAACTGGAACTGGTTGTGGGCCGGAAGGCCGAGATCGCGTGTCATCTGGCTGAAGGCGGCTGCGCGCAGGCCGGCAAGGCGCCGGGCGACGTTGTCCGTCCCGGTCATCGTGTTGTCGTTGCGGGGCGCCACGTTCGCGTTATCGCAGAACCCGAAGGCGGTGGTGCACACCGCCCGGGATTCGGCGAGCGTTTTTCCGGCCAGTCGGAGATCGTGGGCGATCGTCGAAAGCGGGGTCAGGTGGATCGCGGAACCGGCCGTGATCGACCCGGCCTCTACGTATGCCGCGAGGTGTCCCCCGGCTGTGACGAAATTCGTCGCCTCGTCCGTGAAACTGCCCCCGGTGCATTCGATCCGGATTGCGCCGGACAGGGCGCTGTCGGGAATGGCGACGGAATAACTGCCGTCGGCCGCCGTATTGACGGGTCCTGCGATGACCGACCCGGCGGTGTTTCTTACCGTGACGCTCGACCCGGCGACCGGGGCGGCGAAAACGGAGCCGGTGACCGTCGTGGTCGCAGCCGGTGTGGAGGAACCCCCGCCGCCGCAGGCAGCCAGGGTGATGCTCATGCAGATCGCCAGCGCGAAGGCTGACAGTCGCGAAAAGGTCCGTTCCATGTGGATCTCCTTATTCGGGCGAAGTGACCGATCCGTGGCCGCCCCCGAAGGGACGGCCGTTGCGGTTGACCTGAAGGGATTCTACGCGGGCGGTCCGCGGCTTTCCTTGTGATCCGGCATCGGCAGCAGGCGGGCGAAAGTCCGCGCCCATGGACGGTACGGGGAAGGGGCGAAGCCGAGCAGGATCTCGGCGACGATGTCGCGCTGTTCCGTGATGGAGGAGAGGGTCTTGCCGATGCAGTATGGGACGCTGGCGTGGGATGCGCCGGCGTGCTTCCCGTCCTTGCCGGGAAGGCCGGCTCCCTTCCCCTTGCCGCAGCAGCAGGAGGGGACGGACGCCTCGTCCTGTTTCTGGGCGAGAAGGCGGGCGACGTCGCGGTACCTGCACCGATCGCAATAGTTCGGGAATGCGAACAGGACGAGGACGAAGAACGTGGACATCCATGCCACGAGTACTTGTACGGGTCGGGTCTTCACGACGATTCGATCGACCCTCCCGCGATGGATTTGATCCTGGTTGCCGGTCGGTTACCTAATCGCAAAGACCGTGCCGCAGGGTGACTGCCTGATTTGTCAATGGAATCAGCTGTTTTTCCGATGTCCGGATTCTTGTTCCACGCGCATCTCCGCCCGAGTATGGAAATTTCTCCACTATTATTTCGCATTCTTCCCAAAAGCGGATCGCATGCCGGGGGGAAGGCGGTCCTGAAGGCGCAAATATCCGTGTGGTATAAATGCCCGGTGGGAGTCCGATGAAAGAACAGCGGCAGGCAACTCGATATAACGATCTTTCCTCCGTAACAGGCCGCTTCGCGCCCTCGCCGACCGGTCCGCTGCACGCGGGTTCGCTCGTCGCAGCGCTGGGCAGCTATCTCTTTGCGAAGCGGGACGGAGGCCGTTGGCTGCTCCGGATCGAGGATCTCGACACGCCGCGCGTCGTGCCCGGTTGCGTCGACGACATCCTGCGCACGCTCGAAGCGCTCGGCTTCGGATGGGACGACGAAATCGTGTTCCAGAGCCGGAGGGCCGGCGCGTACCAGGCGGCCCTGGAGCGATTGACGGCCGGCGGATCCGTGTACCCATGCGGATGCTCGCGCGCCGAGATCGCCCGCGCATCGTCGGCGCCGCACGACGGCGACGACGAGGTGCCCTATCCGGGAACCTGCCGACGCGGGCTGCCTCCCGGCAAGCCGGCACGGGCGTGGCGAGTGCGGGTCGGGAGCGAACCGGTGCGATTCCGGGACGCGGTGATGGGGGAGCGGGCATACGACCTCGCGGCCGCCTGCGGCGATTTCGTGGTCAGGCGCGCCGACAGAATCTTCGCCTATCAGCTTGCGGTCGTGGTCGACGACGAGTGGCAGGGCGTAAACCAGGTGGTCCGCGGAGTCGACCTGCTCGGCTCGACCCCGCGCCAGATCCACCTGCAACGCCTTCTCGGCTTTCCGGTCCCGGAATATGCCCACCTGCCGCTGGTCACTGCGCCCGGCGGCGGCAAGCTGTCGAAACGCGACTCCGCGGTATCGCTCGCGACGGGACGGCAACTCTCCGACGAGGGCGGCGCCCTCCTGGCCGCCGCCCTCGCATTCCTGGGACAGCCGATTCCCGCGGATGCGGCGAGGCTGCCCGGCCGTGAACTCCTGGCGCGGGCGGTTGCCGCGTTCGACCCCGCCCTGATCCCCCGAACCGGAGGCGCCTTCCCGACATGATTCTGCCGAATTTCGTCCAGTCGCCGCTGTTGCTCGGGGCTCCGGGCGTCTACCACGCCTTCTGCGGGTGCGACCCCGTTCCGGACCGCGGCGGGCGGACGCGGCTACGGGAGGCTTTTTCGATTCCGCCCGATTCCGTGGGCACGACGAGACAGACCCACTCCGCGCACGTCCTCGAAATGGCGGATGCCGACGCGGGCGATCCGGACGCCGGCAGCCGCGAGGGGGACGCACTGTGGACTGTCCGCCGGGGGCGCGGGGCGGGCGTTCGCACCGCCGATTGCGTGCCCGTGCTGATCGCGCATCGCGAACTGCCGATGGCGGCCGCGGTTCACGCCGGTTGGCGGGGACTTGCCGGGGGCATCATCCCGGCGACGGTCGCGGCGCTCTCGGCGTGCTTCGGCTCGGGCGTCGTCGACGGTCTCATCGCCGCCGTCGGCCCGTGCGCCCGCGGATGCTGCTACGAGGTCGGCGACGAGGTGGCCGATGCGCTGTCCCCGCTCCCGGGCGGTGGAACCGCCTTGAGGAAAGGGGAGGCGCCCGGCAAGTGGATGGCCGATCTTCTCCCGGCCGCCCTCGCGCAATTGCGCGCCGCGGGAATCGCCGGAGCGCGCTGCGACGCGATGGGCGTCTGCACGATCTGCGACCCGCGCTTCCACTCCTACCGGAGAGAGCGGTCGCAGACGCTTCGCCAGCTGTCGTTCGTGTATCTCCTCCCCTGACGGGTTCGCCGATTTTAACTTGACACTGCGGGCGCGCCGAATGAGAATGAACAAGTTACCCCAGTATCGCGGTCCTGCCGGAGTCTTTTCCAATCCATCTTTAACAACCGGTTCGGTGCACGACCCAATCCATTCCATAGGAATCATTTTGCTCGGGAGAAGCTGCATGAATCTGAAAGACCTGAAAGCCATGCGTATCGGCGACCTGACCGACCTGGCCAAGACACTCAACGTCGACGGCGCGGCCGGGCTAAAGAAGCAGGAACTGATCTTCGCGATCCTGCAGGCGCAGACCGACCACGAGGTCGTCGTTTCCGGCGAGGGCGTCCTAGAGGTGCTGCCCGACGGCTATGGCTTCCTCCGCTCTCCCGACTCCAACTACCTGCCGGGTCCAGACGACATCTACGTCTCCCCCTCGCAGATCCGCCGCTTCTCCCTTCGCACCGGCGACACGATCAGCGGGCAGATCCGGGCGCCCAAGGGCGAGGAGCGCTACTTCGCACTCCTCAAGGTCGAGAAGATCAACTTCGAAGAGCCCGAAGTCAGCAAGGACAAGATCCTCTTCGACAACCTGACGCCGCTTTATCCGCAGGAACGCTTCATGCTCGAACACGCGACCGACAACTACGCGACGCGCATCATCGATCTGGCCTCTCCGATCGGCAAGGGGCAGCGGGCGCTCATCACCTCTCCGCCGCGCGCGGGCAAGACCGTCATCATGCAGAACATCGCGAACGCGCTGGCCAAGAATCACCCCGAGGTGGTCCTCATCGTCCTGCTCATCGACGAGCGGCCCGAGGAAGTGACCGACATGCAGCGCTCCGTCACCGGCGAGGTCATCTCCTCGACGTTCGACGAGCCGGCGCAGCGCCACGTGCAGGTCGCCGAGATGGTGCTCGAGAAGGCCAAGCGGCTGGTCGAGCACAAGAAAGACGTCGTCATCCTGCTCGATTCCATCACCCGTCTCGCGCGCGCCTACAACGCGGTCGTGCCGCCGTCGGGCAAGGTGCTCTCGGGCGGCGTCGACGCCAACGCCCTCCAGAAGCCCAAGCGCTTCTTCGGCGCGGCCCGAAACATCGAGGACGGCGGCTCGCTCACGATCATCGCGACGGCGCTCATCGAGACTGGCAGCCGGATGGACGAAGTCATCTTCGAAGAGTTCAAGGGCACCGGCAACATGGAACTCGTCCTCGACCGGAAGATTTCCGAAAAGCGCATCTTCCCGGCGATCGACATCAACAAATCTGGCACGCGCAAGGAAGAGCTGCTGCTCGACAAGAGCGTGTTGCAGCGCGTCTGGGTGCTCCGCAAGTTCCTGTCACCACTGTCGCCCGCCGAAAGCATGGAATTCCTGCTCGACAAGATATCCAAGACCAAGACCAACAAGGATTTTCTCGATTCAATGAACGCGTAATCATCGCGAAGAGGAGAACAACGAGTCATGAGGGAAGGCATCCACCCCAAGTACGTTACGGCCACCGTCCATTGCGTTTGCGGCAACAAGTTCGACAGCATGTCGCTGACCGACGAGATCCGCGTCGCGATCTGTTCGCAGTGCCACCCGTTCTTCACGGGCAAGCAGAAGCTGATCGACACCGCCGGCCGCATCGAGAAGTTCCAGAAGAAGTACGGAAAGGGCTGATCCGATAACCGACCGGGTGCAACGCAGCAGATATGCCCGTATCCGCCGACGCAGTAGGGGACTGGTGAGAAATGCGGGCTAATGTCGTCCTGTTACGCTGCACGCCGGAACCCGAGCGACTGGTCGCCCTCGCGGCCCGTCTCTGCTATTCGCCGGCGTCCATCGGTGAACTGGACGAGCAGATTTCGGCCAAAGACATCCGCACATTCGTCCGGCGCGTCCTGTCGATGGGGCACGCGTCGGTACTCGAACACGTCGTCCTGACGTTCGGCGTCGAGGGGATATCCCGCGCGGCGTCGCACCAGCTCGTCAGGCACCGCATCGCTTCCTATTCCCAGCAGAGCCAGCGCTACGTTTCGGCAGACTTCGGCTATGTCACGCCGTTCTCGATCGCCGATGCGGAAGCGGAGCAGCCCCGCCGGAAAAAGGGGCTCAAGCCCGCGCTGATCGACGCCTACCGGGAACACATGGAAAAGAGCGCGGCCCTTTACGCGCAGATGGTGGCCGAGGGCATACCGCCCGAGGACGCCCGCTTCGTCCTGCCCAACGCCTCGGAAACGAAGATCATCGTCACGATGAACGCCCGCGAGCTGCACCACTTTTTCGCGCTCCGGCTTTGCCGGCGCGCCCAGTGGGAAATTCGCGAGGCCGCCATGCGCATGTTCGAGCTGGCCGTCGCGCAGGTGCCGCTATTGTTCGAAAACGCGGGTCCGGGCTGCGTGCGCGGGAAATGCCCCGAAGGCGAGTTCACGTGCGGGCAGGGAGCCGAGGTCCGCAAGGCGTTCAAGGCCCTCAATGCAATGCGAGGCACAAAGGAAGGAACGATCTGATGCAGTCGCAACCCAAGGAGCTGGTTCTCGGCGGACAGGCCGTCATCGAGGGCGTCATGATGAAGGGGCCGAAGATGTTCTCGGTCGCCGTGCGGCGCCTGAGCGGCGAAATCCGCGTGCGCGATTTCGACATCCCCGACGGCAGCGCGTTGCGCGTCCGTCTCGCGAAGATGCCGCTGGTTCGCGGAGTGGTGACGATGGCCGCCATGCTGGTCATCGGCTACAAGGCGCTCCAGTTCTCCGCCGACGAGGCGATCGAGGATGCCGAGGCCGCCGAGGCCGCCGGCCGGGGGCTTGCCGCACCGGCACCCGGTGAGAAAAAGAAAAGCGAAGGCGACAAGTGGGCGATGGCGGTCGCCATGGGCGGGGCGCTCGTGATGGGCGTCGGGATCTTCTTCCTGCTGCCCCACTTCCTGACGGTTCTGGTGCAGCGCTACTGGCCGGCCCTTTCCGGCTCGCTTGCGTTCAACCTGATCGACGGCCTCATTCGCGTCCTGGTGTTCGTGACCTATGTCGTCGCCATCTCGTTCATGAAGGACATCCGGCGCATTTTCCAGTACCACGGCGCCGAGCACAAGGTCGTCAACGCCTACGAAAAGAAGGCCGAGCTGACCCCCGAAGCCGTCTCCGCCTATTCGGTTCTGCATCCGCGCTGCGGCACGAGCTTCCTGCTCTTCGTGATGGTGATCGGGATCGTCGTCTTCTCGTTCATCCCCTACGAAAGTCCGCAGGTCGTCAAGGTGGCCATGAAGCTGGTGCTGCTGCCCGTGGTGGCCGGCATTTCATACGAACTGCTCAGGCTCACCGCCCGCAAGCTCGAATCGCCGCTGTTCAAGGCGATGGTCGCCCCCGGATTGCTGCTCCAGCGGCTGACCACGCGAGAGCCCGACCTTTCGCAGATCGAGGTGGCGCTCGCCTCGTTCGTCCGCGTGCTTCCCTCCCAGGAAGCCGAAGAAAAGGAGATGTCCCTTGTGGAGCAAGCTTGAGTCGCTGAGGGGACGGCTGCCCGAGCTCGAGCAGCTCCAGTCCGACCCGGCGGTCCTCGGCAATCACCGCGAGATGCAGCGAATCGGGCGCGAGATGGCCGAGCTGCGGCCGGTGATCGAGGCGTACGACCGGTACCTCGAGACGCAGAAGGAACTCCTGGAAAACAAGGAAATGTTCAACGCCGAGAAGGACCCCGAGATGCGCATCATGGCGCGCGACGAGGTCTCCCGGCTGACGGCCGAACTCGAGCGGATCGAGGCCGAGATCCGCGTCCTCCTGCTGCCGAAGGACCCCAACGACGACAAGAACATCCTCATCGAAATCCGGGCGGGCGCAGGCGGCGAGGAAGCGGCGCTGTTCGCCGCCGAGCTGTTCCGCGCCTATTCGATGTACGCCGGAACGCGCGGCTGGAAGGTCGAGATCCTGTCGCACAACGACACGGGCATCGGCGGACTGCGCGAAGTCATCGCGATGATCGAGGGGAAGGGCGCCTACAGCCGACTCAAGTACGAGAGCGGCGTCCACCGCGTGCAGCGGGTGCCGGCCACCGAGACGAGCGGACGGATCCACACCTCGACCATTACCGTGGCGGTCATCCCCGAGGCCGAGGAAGTCGACGTCCAGCTCAACCCCGACGATCTTCGCATCGACGTGTTCCGTTCCTCGGGCCCGGGCGGCCAGAGCGTCAACACGACCGACTCCGCGTGCCGCATCACCCACATCCCGAGCGGTCTCGTCGTGCAGTGCCAGGACGAGAAATCGCAGCTCAAGAACAAGAACAAGGCGATGAAGATCCTTCGGTCGCGGCTGCTCGACCAGGAGCAGGCCAAGGCGGCCGCCGAACGCGCCGACATGCGCAAGTCGCAGATCGGCACGGGCGATCGAAGCGAGCGCATCCGCACCTACAATTTTCCCCAGAACCGCGTCAGCGACCACCGCATCGGACTGACGGTCCACAACCTGCCCGCGGTCATGGATGGCGCACTCGAGCCGTTCATCGAGGCGCTCATCGCCCAGATGCAGATGGACGCGATGAAACAAGTACAGGACAGTTGAGGGCGGCTTCATGACGCTTTCCGAAACGGTCGAGCGTGTATCACGCGCGTTCGCCGAGGCGGGCGTCCCGGCTCCGCACGAGGCCGAAATCCTCGTGGCCGCCGCCGCGGGAATCCCGAGGGCGCGGTTGCGGTTCGAGGGCGGCCGCGAGACGTCCGGCATCGATGGCCTGCTCGACGAATGGCTGGCGCGCCGGATCGCCGGAGAGCCGGTGCAATACATCCTCGGCGCCTGGGAGTTCTACGGGCGCGAATTCCGGCTCACGCGCGACACGCTGATCCCGAGGCCCGAAACCGAAGGGCTCGTCGAACAGGCGATCGCGAGCTGGAAGGCCGCCGGACGCACGGGGGGCCGGATTCTCGACCTGGCGACCGGCAGCGGGGCGATCGCGGTGACGATGGCCGCCGAACTGCCCGATGCAACGGTCGTCGCGAGCGACATCTCGGTCGCGGCGCTCAGGGTGGCGCGGGACAACGCACGGCGAAACGGCGTCGGCCATCGGGTGGCTTTCGTGGCCTCCGACGGATATTGCGCCTTGAAAAGCGAAGGGGCTTTTGTTCTAGTGGTATCGAATCCACCGTACGTCGGCGAATCCGAAAGGGAAACGCTGCCCGACGAGGTCGTCCGGTTCGAACCGGAACGGGGCCTTTTTTCCGGGAGCGACGGCCTCGAGCTGCTGCGGAGGCTGGTCGGCGAGGGGGACCGCCACCTTGTCCCCGGCGGAGAGTTGTGGTGCGAGATCGGCGAGCGTCAGGCGGACGCGGTTTCGCGGCTTCCTTCGGGAAAGCTCCGCTTTGTCGAGGTCCTGCAAGACCTGGCCGGCCGCGACCGGTATGCGCACTGGCGCAACGAAACCCGGTAAGGAGAGCACTCCTGGACATTTTCCAGATACAGGGCGGAACACCGCTGAACGGCTCGGTGCGCGTCTCGGGCGCCAAGAACGCCGCGCTGCCGATCATGGCCGCCGCGCTGCTCGCCGACGGTCCGGTCGATATCGTCGGGGTTCCCCGTCTCCGTGACATCAACACCTTCTGCACGCTGCTCGGCAGGATGGGCGCGACCGTCGAGTGGCTTCCCGTCTCCGAAGGCACGCCCGCGACGCTCCGGATCGACGGAACCACGCTGACACGCCCCGAGGCAACCTACGACCTCGTCAAGACGATGCGCGCATCGATCCTCGTGCTCGGTCCGCTGCTTTCGCGCCACGGCCGCGCCCGCATCTCGATGCCGGGCGGCTGCGCGATCGGCGCGCGCCCCATCGA
>JANXPS010000158.1 GCA_025357175.1 Deltaproteobacteria bacterium
GCGGTCGTCGGCGGCGGCAACGTCGCGATGGACGCGGCCCGTACCGCAAAACGGATGGGCGCCGAGAACGTCTACGTCATCTACCGCCGCTCCAAGAAAGAGATGCCCGCCCGCATCGAGGAAATCCACCACGCCGAAGAAGAGGGGATCGATTTCCGCCTCCTCAACAACCCGCTCCAGTTCATCGGCAACGAAGACGGTTGGGTAACCGAGGTCGAGTGCGAGAAGATGGAGCTGGGCGAGCCCGACGCGTCAGGTCGCCGCCGTCCCGTCCCCGTCAAGGGATCCGAGTACAAGCTTCCCATCGACGTCGTCATCATGTCGATCGGCAATGGCGCCAACCCGCTGGTTCCGGCCACGACTCCGGGACTCGACACCAACAAGTGGGGCAATATCCTGGCCGACCAGGAAACGGGCAAGACGAGCAAAAAGGGCGTCTTTGCCGGCGGCGACATTGTCATCGGCGCCGCCACGGTCATCCTCGCGATGGGCGCCGGCCGGAAAGCCGCCGCGGCCATGCACGATTACCTGATGACCGGCAACTGGTAACCGCTTTCCGATCGATGAAAGGAATCGCCCCCCGGGCCGCTGGTCCGGGGGGCGATTTTCTTGAAGGGTCAGCCGGACAGCATCTCGACGAACGCCTGGATCCGGATGCGGGTTCGTTCGTCGACGGGTCCGGGATTTTCGCCTTCGAGCGTCAGCACCGGAAGTCCGATCTCCTCGCGCAGCAGGATGTCCTCAATCTGGCGGAAGCAGAACGATTGCACGTAGTGGACGATGCCGACGATATCGCGGCGGGCGACCTCGGTCCGGATGTCGGCGAGTCGTTCGAAGATCGAATAGGGATAGGTGTATTGCAGGTACTGTTCCGATAGCGTATCCGATTTGCCCGGCATGGCGAACTGACGCGCCACCTCGTTGAAGACGATCCGGGCGCCCGCCTCTTCGAATGCGCCGTGAAGGCCGGAAATGATCGGCGGGACGCCGACGAGGCCGATCCGGGCACCGCTGTTCGCCGGAGGCCTGGCGGCCGCTTCGGCCAGGAATTTTCGCGCACGGTTTTCGTAGCCGCCCGGATCGCCTTCGAAATCGGAACAGCCGACCAGCCAGAGGTGGTTTTCCTCACCGGTGACCTTGCCTGTTTCGTAAGTCAGGCGGTCGATCTCGAGGGCGACCGCGCGCACGTCGTCGAGCCTGCTCTTCCAGAGCTCGCCGTCTGACAGCGAGGAACCGAAGCGTTGAGCCATCTTGTCGAGTTCGTTCGCGAGGAATACGGGATCCCGGTCGAACGGGAAAGCGAAAGGAACGGCGTTTACGCCCCGGTACCGGAGCACCTCCATCAGCGCCTGCGTGTAGCTGCAATCGCCCTGCGTCACCGCGACCACGTCCTGGAATCCGTGAGCTCTCACCACGCCGTAGATCCCCTTGATCCAGCCGCAGCAGTTTCGGGGGAATCCGTCGCTCTCGGCGGCCCGGATGTAGTCGGAGGGGGATGCGGATCCGATGAAGATGTTGTTCAGGTCGACCGGTTCGTGGCCGCCCGCGAACAGCAGTTCGACCGGTATCGTGGTGGTGAATCCTACCCGCACTAATCGCCTTTGATGAAGAGAAGGTAGATGATGACGAAGGCGACGACGGCCGTTCCTCCGCCGAAAATGGCCATGTCCCTGCCGATCGGTTCCGCCGAAGCGTTCATGTTGGCGAACCGGGCGATTCCCATCAGCGCTCCCACCGCGAAGAGAAGGATCAGGATCATGTTCCACCGGAACAGGATTGCGAGAACGATCATGATTCCGACGCCGGTAAGGGCCATGGGATGTCTCGCCATGGCGATGATGTTGGGCGTGGTGAGCGATTCGATGAATGCGTTCATGGGGTTGTCCGGCCTCCGGTCGTTCGGTTGACAAGGATACGATAGCGTCCTAAGTTAGAAAAATCAAAGTATTGAAGGAGCTTAAGTGGATCGGCCGATCGGGGTTTTCGATTCCGGCGTGGGGGGACTGACCGTCTTGAGGGAGCTGGTCCGCACCCTTCCGCAGGAACGTTTCGTTTACATAGGTGACACGGCTCGCGTTCCCTACGGGACAAAATCGCGTGAAACCGTCACGCGCTATGCCATCGAGATCGCGAATCACCTCATCGTTCGTCACGACATCAAGATGCTGGTCGTCGCGTGCAATACGGCCTCTTCGCTCTCGCTGCCCGTGCTTCGCAAGTTGTACAAGATCCCCGTGGTCGGCATGGTGGATCCGTGCGTGCGACGCGCGGCGGCTTTGGGGAAGCGTGATTCAATCGGCGTGATCGGAACCGCGGGCACGATCCGGTCGGGCGCCTACGACGAAGCCATCAAGGTCGCCATCCCGAATGCCGGGATCCGGTCGATTGCCTGTCCCCTGTTCGTTTCGCTGGTCGAAGAGGGGATAACCGCCGACGCCATTTGCCGCGCGGTCGTA
>JANXPS010000177.1 GCA_025357175.1 Deltaproteobacteria bacterium
CTCGTGGAAGAGGAAATCGTACGGATGAAAGAAGTGGTATTCGCCAAGACGGCGAGCCGTCAGGTGCTCGGCGCCATGCTTCCTTCTCGCCCCGCCTTCGGCTCGAGTTGAAACTGAAAAGGGCCTCCCGGAAATCCGGAAGGCCCTTATGGTTTCAACATGGTGCCGAAGGCGGGACTCGAACCCGCACGGATCGCTCCACCACCCCCTCAAGCAGCTTTAAGTTTGGGAAACGCCTTCAAAAGCTATAAATAACGTATAGTTATGCGATAGTGGAAAATGGCCATTCCGTAGATTTCGGGAGATTTCGGCTACCTTTCCAGGAAATCAGCCATAAATCAGCCACTCGGATCGGGCGCAATCACGCCTTCCCTCCTTGCCACGGGGCTCCGGGCAGGAGAGGAAGTAGTTCCTTCCGCACGAAATCGGCGGCTTTCAGAAAATTCCATGAATTGGCGTCGGACAGCAATGGGGCGATATCTTTCGTGAAACGCGGGTCATCAAATTTCTCGGTCAAGTTCCTCTCGAATTCCGCGCGGGACACTTTGTGCCCTTCGTGTTCCATGTAACGGAGGAAAGATTCGATCACCCGTTCTTTCCGAACGCTTGAATTTGAAAACGCCACCCAGAGATCGAAGAGGTCTCGTCCTTTTTTCCTCTGATAGAGGGCGCGGAGCTTGGTGCCGAGCAATTCATCCAGTTGATATGTCAGAACCGAAGCATTACCGGAGAACCATCGAGAGTGAACCTCGAAGGAACGGTTCTCAAGCCCATAAACGGAAAAGTGTTCGCGAGAGTTGATCTCGACCTTGAGGCGAAGCGGCAATCCATCTTCAGATGTCATTCGATAGGTCAGTGTCACGCGGCCTTCGGACTGCTTGCGTCCTGGTTCCCCAAGCCAAGGATTTAATTGCGCCTTCAGGGAGTCCAGTATGGCGCCGATGGGGCCCGGGTGAACCTGGACCAGATCGATGTCTTCCGAGTATCGGCTCGCAGGGAGGTGCATTTTGAAAAGGGCGGTGCCGCCTCGGAATGCCAACTGCCGGCCAATCTCCGGGTGGTTGAAGATGTCGACGATCGCTTTGCTGATAATCAGGTCCTGCTCGACCTGGTAATCTTCCGGCCATGGGGCATGCTGCCGCCATTCGGAGATATACGCCTTGGGTATCACGCTTCCGGCTCCACATTCGCGTTCACATAAACGCGCCATCGATGGTTCAGTCTGGTCCCTTTGTAGGCTGCCGATCGCGAAAGGGGGGTGGGGAGAGGGTCCTTCTCTTGGATGTAATCGGCGATCTTGTCTGCGGTCTCTTGCGATCCAACCAGTTCGAGAAGACACCCGAGCCGCTGCAGCCAGGAGAGGGGTGAAAATCGAGCGATCTCGATCAGTCGACTTGAGTCGATCTTTTCGGCAAGTTCCCTCAGCACGGTTGCGATATTGTCCAGGCCACCGCATCGCCCGACATAACCAATGAGGTCGAGTGCCGTTGCCTCCGGGGTCGACACCAGGATGGTGCCCGCAACGGTGTTCCTTTCCCCTACCGGAATGTTCGCCGTATTGGCTCGATGAATGAATTCCACCTGGATTTTGCCGCACCGGATCGGTCGTCGGATTCCCGAGGTCAGCACCTGAAATCGTTGCGGTCGGTGATGCGCGGCCCCGTGATATTCAGCGGCAGTTAGCAGCCCGGCATAATAGATTTTGCCAAGGGTTTTCATCAGGTCGGGGATGAACTGTTCGGCCGGTCGGCAACCCAGCACGCGATACTCGGGGGGGACGATCACGTAAAATCCTCGATAAGGCATGGCGATTTCGCCTTTGTTCTTCAACCGGCGAAGAGATGCCTTTACTGCCACATCCGAGGCATGTGTCATATCCTGGATGTCTTTCCAGCGGAAGCAGAATTGTCCCTTGGCAGCAAGTTCGGTGACGGGCGCAGAGGACATCGTGGGTTCCTTTCACACATCTATCTTTTGCGTAAGTTAACGCATATCGGTAGTTTATGCAAACAACAGATATCGAGGAGTGCCGCTTGTTTCACAAGATCAGCGGGCGTTGAACCCTCCGCCAGTACGCTGGATTCCTCGATCTTTCCGCTAACCAGATTGTGGGTTCATGAACAGCCATCCTCATCCTCGCCATCGTCCAAGGCGCAGCCGAACTCCTTCCGGTCTCCAGCTCCGCGCACGTCATCGTGGCTGCAAAACTGATGGGCCTGGACCCCGTCAGCCCGGAGATGACGTTCCTGCTCGTCATGCTCCATACCGGCACGATGTTCGCCGTCATCGCGTATTTCTGGCGGGAATGGAAGGTGGACTACTTCGGGTCGGGAAAGGTCTTCAAGGGGATCGTTGCCCGGGTGGCGATCGCTACCGTCGCGACCGGAGCGGTGGGGTTAGGACTGAAATCCCTGATCGAGCGGTTTCTGCTCGGGAACGTGGCGCACGCCGAGATCGAACTGCTCTTCGGCAACATGAGGCTGATCGCGGTCGCTCTTGCAGCCGCAGGCGGGTTAATCCTTTACAGCGGGTTTCGCTCGAAACCCTCGACGACGGCGACCGACCCGTCGTACCGGGAATCCGCCTGGATCGGCCTGGTCCAAGGGTTCTGTCTCCCGTTTCGCGGATTCTCCCGATCGGGGGCGACCATCTCCACCGCGTTGCTCTTGGGGATCGATCGGAAGCGGGCCGAGGAGTTCAGCTTCGCCCTGGCCGTGGTTTTAACGCCGCTCGTCGTCGTCCGCGAAGTCCACCGACTTCTGAAAGCCCGGGCGGCGATGGTCGGGCAGGCCGAGCAGTTCGCTACCCTTATTGCTCCCGGTCTGCTCGGCGCTGTCTTCAGCTTGATCGCGGGTCTCCTCGCGCTCCGGTTGCTTTCGCGCGTGCTCTCCGGCGGGAAGTGGCACTACTTCGGCGTGTACTGCCTCTGCGCCTCGGCGGCTGTATTTCTTCTTCACCTGACCGGCCACTGATTCGGCGGAAATTTCCCCGCGAGCCAGATTTGAGCCAGTCGGGGCGATGAAACGAAAAAAGGGAACTCGGCGCGAGGCCAAGTTCCCTTTGCTTATTGCGATGGTGCCGAAGGCGGGACGAGAAGGGAGCACGGATCGCTCCACCACCCCCTCAATGCCGTGGCAAATAATAGTTAATATTCATAAAGCGTATACGTATCAGTAATTTAAGGCTCATATCGGGGGAGGTGGAAGCCCGTCGATTTACACCGATCGTGCAATATTATCTGGAGTTTTCGGCGGCCAGTGCACCGGGAGTGCACCGATTCGCTCTCCTCGTCAAACCCAGTTCGCCAGCTTCAGGCCGGGGACTTTCTCGAAGTGGGAGAGGTCGTTGCTGACCAGCGTTGCGCCGATGCTTCGGGCGTGGGCCGCGATCATCATGTCCATGCCCCCGATCGGTGTTCCTTTTTTCTCCAGTGAGGCGCGGATATCCCCGTAATGGTCCGCCGCGGATTCATCCCAGGGGAGCACCGCGACCCGGGACGCGAAGTCCTCGATCTCGCGCCGGATGCTTTCGCCCTTCGGGTGCCTGGCCGCGCCGAAGAGCAGTTCGGCGAGCACCACCGTAGAAATCGCCAGGTTGCCGTCGCCCGCCTTCTCGAACCGTTTCCGGACCGTGGTTGGGCGATCGCGCAGGACATAGCTGCAGATGTTGGTATCCAGCATGTATCGCATCAGAACAGCTTCCGGTCCTGCGGCGGAAGATCTTCCCGGTCGGCGAGGAAGTCGGGGGGGACCGCTCCTGCTTTCTCGAAGAAGTCGTCCCAACCCGACGGCTTCGGTTTCAGGATGACGACTTCGCCTTTCTTCTCGATCAGCACTTCCTTGCAACCGAACCGGAACTCGGCCGGGAGGCGCACCGCCTGGCTCCGACCGCTCATGAAGACCTTTGCCGTTTTGGTCATGGCGTCCTCCCTGGAAGACGGTATATATCATGAGGATATATCGTTGCCGGCTGGAGCGCAATAGCCAATTGTCGTAATCCGAACCGGCACACCCGCGACGAACGCGTCGATTGGGAGCTTGAGTCCGCTCGCGATCGTACCCGCGAGCGCCCGAAGCTGATCGTCATCACTTCCGCAAGGCCAGGGGTCGTTGCGGCCTATGTCCATGGCGGTATCCCTCCCGATGATCTTGTCTTTCCCGGTCAACCCCGAAGACGGAGCAATCGCTCGAGCGCTTTTTGTCCTTCATCCACCCGTTTTTTCCAACCGGGGCCTTTTGCTCGTGCGATCGCGAATGCGTCGGCGAGCGCTTCCGGCTCGATTTCCCGAAGCAACTGTTGCAGTTCGAAAGACTGCTGGAGATCCTTCTGCGCCTTGAGGCGTGCATCCGTCTTGCGCTCCCGCGAGACGATCAGCTTGTGGACCGCATAGCGCGCGGGTTGCGGCACCTTGACCAGGACCGGGCGCCGCCCCAGGGCGACTGCGGGTACCGGGTCTTCGATGAGGTAATCGAGGAACCGCAATGGAATGGCCGGGACACCGAGTTGACGGATCTTTTTCGGGCCTCCCTTGTCCTGTCCGACGAGCGGCGTCAGGAATTCGACCTTGAACTCTCCCTCACCGGACTTGAGACGGGTTCCGTAATACGAGGGGTCGAACTCGTTCATGGGGGAGAACCCCATTTCCAGGCGCTCGAGCGCGGTCTGCGGGCTCGCCACTTCGCTGTGCACTGCGACGGGAATTGTCTTGCCTGCGAGATCGACGTCGGCCGTGAAAGCGGAAGCGGAGGGAATCTTTGCCCCGAGGAGACCGGCCATGCACCGGTATGCGATCGTTCCGACCAGCACGCCGCCGACACGGAAAACGCCTTCCTCCGCCAGTGCCGCCGTTACGCGCCACTCGACGGGATCCAGCGAGGTCACTCCCGCAGCCCGCAACACCTTGGCGGAAATCTCGATGGCCTCCATTTCGCCGGCGGAGTCCTTCCGCGATTGAAGGAATCGCTCCTTGAGCGCCTTCCCCCGGTCGTCGAGCGGTCCCAGATAGACCTGCCTCTGGATACCGCTCGACAGTCTTCCCTGTGCGTATAGGTACTCGCCACCTTTGACGTTCTTGGTGATCAAAGTGCAGGAGGCAAGCTCGGCCATGGCGTTATGCGTGGTCAGATCTTCGAGCCGATCGAGCAGGTCGGCATAAGCCGTTCGAACCTGGAGGGGGAAAAGTCGAATGCGGTTATCATTCGTAATCATAAGTGAATGATAACCGATGGATCGCGGAATGCAAAGCAGTATATGTTGCGGGGATTTCCCCTGTGCACGATGGTGCCCTGAGCGGGACTCCCCTCCGCTTCGCAGACTTCCTGTCTGCTCTCTCCGGGCCGGGTCGATCGCCTGCCGCCCGCATCCATGCGCGCTCATCCTCGCTATCCGCTCGGCGGCGATCTCCCTTCGAGTCCCGCCTTCGGCTTGAGTTGAAACTGAAAAAGGCCCCCCGGATGAGGAACCCGGGGGGCCTTACTGATTTCAACATGGTGCCGAAGGCGGGACTCGAACCCGCACGGATCGCTCCACCACCCCCTCAATGCCGTGGGAAATAATAGTTGAGATTCATATAATGCCTATATATCAGACATGTATGGCTTTT
>JANXPS010000316.1 GCA_025357175.1 Deltaproteobacteria bacterium
GGCCAACGTGCTCGCCAGTTCCGTCGCCTGCCTCCTGTTCACCTTCCTCGGAATCTGGACGGCCCGGCAGATCTGACAGGCCCGGCAGATCTGACCGGGGAGGGGGAGGCGCGATGACCAGGCTGGTCGGGGAACGGATGCTGATGCGGATTTTCATCGGCGAGAGCGATCGATTCGGAAACCGGCCGCTGTACGAGGCGCTCGTCGAAATGTTCCGGATGGAAGGAGTGGCCGGCTTTCGACCGACCTGCCTCTCGTGGTCGAGGTCGTCGATACGCAGGAAAAAATCGACGCGGTCATGTCCCGCATCGACGAGATGATGGATGGCGGGATGATCACCCTCGAAAAGGCCACCGTGATCCGCTACACCCCCCACAACGAAAAGTAGTCGAAAAGTCGTTCAAACGTCGATTTTCCGCTTCGCGTGGCACCGCTTGCTGCGCCCCTCGACGGTGGCGAGATGCTCCTTGTAGACCGCTTCCAGTCCGACGGCCCAGTATTTCTCGGCGTTGTAGCGTATCGAGACCGTGTCGTTCCCGTCCAGCCCCCAGCCGATCGAAGCGGGACGCCCGTCGCAGCGGGCGGGCGCGCCGTCGACGGTGCATTTCGAGAACCCGTCGTACTGCTTCCGAAGCGACGCGTCGATATCGGGATACTTGCTGCGGGCCGCGGCCGATTTCGCCGCAAGCGTCACCCGGGTCAGAACGACGGGCAGGACGAAACGCGTGCCCGTCGCGGGGATCACGTATCGTTCGGTCAGGCCCGCGCCCGGATTCGCCTGGAACGTCGCGGTCAGTTCGAAGGGAACCCCCATGACCTTCACCCCGCGGGCTGTCAGGCGAATTTCCGCGTCGAGGAACTCCTGCCGCTTGCCCGACTTGTCGAACAGCATCCCGAGGACGTGCAGGTGGAATGCCCGGTAAATCCGGTCGTCGCCTTTTATTCTCGCGGCTTCCATCGCGTCGAGGTAGTCCCGCGTGATGGCGGAAATCGAATCCGCCAGCTCCTGCTCGCTGCCTGGGGCGACGGTCCGGGTTCCGAAGGGGGCCGGTGTGACCCTGTCCGGGAATACGAGGGATACCTCGATCCTGCGCCCGTCCGAAAGCCCGCCCATGCGGGCCATCACGTCCTGGATCCGGTCGTTCCAGCGGATGCCGCCGAACGGATCGACCCGCGCGTCGGAGTCGCCCAGAACCTGTGCGGCGGTGACGAGCAGCAGAAGAAGCGGGATCAGCAGCAGCTTGAAACGCATCGGGCGCCTTCCTTTCACAGGAGCCAGAATGCCATACATTGACGTTGAACGCCTTTGATCTGCATCAAGTAGAATGGAGCGGCGGGGGTATGACCATGAAATCACTCGATACTCGAAAAGGAAAAATCCGGTTTCCGGCGTTCGTGCCGGTGTCGAGGCTGGGAACGCGGGGCGGTCTCGATGCCCGTCTCCGGAAGGCGCTCGACTCGGTCGCGCACGCCGTGATCGTCAACCATGCGACGTGCATGCAGCCCAAGGCGGTGATGCCGGATATCCCCGCCATGGTCACTTCCGGCAGCTCGGCGTTGCTCTCGTACGGCGCGATGGCGTCGCGGCGGGGCGAGATCGGCGAGATCCACTTTCCCTCCAGGAAGAAATCGCTGACGCCGGAAACGGTCCTCGAGGCACAGGAAACGCACGCCGAGGTGGCGTTCACGTTCGATTTCCCGATTCCGTTCGGGCTCGATCCGATCGAGGCGTTCCGCCGGCAGGACCTGACCATCAGTTGTGCGCTGTGGGCCGCGAGAACGATGAAGCGGCAGGATCTCCCGCTGTTCGCCTGCGTGCAGGGGTGGGACCGGCAAAGCTTCCGGCAGTGCGCGAACGCCTACCGGGGGGGGCATTTCGCGGGGTTGGCGATCGGGGGGCTGTCGACGCGGGCCGACAGCGTCTCGAACGTGCTTTCGATGGTCGGCGCCGTGCTCGAGGAGGCGGATGGCAAACCGGTCCACGTGTTCAACCTGGGAGATCCGGGCATCGTGTCGGCGCTGTTCAACGAAGGAGTCGACTCGATCAGCTCGAACGCGTGGATGGCGCTGGCGAACGAGGGGCGTTTCTGGAACAATTCGCTGTCGCGGGTCGATAAGCCTTCGGCCAAGGACAAGGAACTGATCGCCCTGTGGAACCTGTCCTGTGCGACCGGTGAAAAGCCCGACGGCCTGGCGGCCCGGATCATCCGGCTCGAGAAGGCGATCGAGGCGTCCGCGACACCGTCCGGCTGAGTCGTTTGGACGCCCGGGTCCATCCGGGGGATATGTCAGGCCGGATTCGCACCGGGCCCGTTTTCACGGACGGCGCCCACGATGACCGAGAAAGGATCCAGCCCCGCCGGTTCGGCGAACACCTTCCGGGCCAGCCTCGCGAGTCCCGCGAAGTTGTTCCCCCGGTCGCCCTCCCGTCGCTCGACCACGAATCCCAGGTATTGCTTCTGACCGCTTCGGTAATCTTTCCGATAGACCGGCGCCACTTTCATCACGGTCACCCCTTTTTCGGGAATCCGTCCCACGAAATCCCGATATTCGTCGATGCACCTTAGAGCGGGTCCGGCGACGATCGGTTTCAAAAAGAAGTCGGGGAGGATGGATCCGGGGAGGACGCCAGGATGGCGGCTTCGAGCGTGCGTGCGTTTTTCGTGAGCGGTTCGAGCGGCAGGAAGCGGAGCGAACCGTTGAGCGTGTTCTCGATGATCGAGACCGGGCCGCGCCGCGCCTCGGTGATCAGGATGTCTGCGTGCCACAGGTTGACGACCGTGCCCTCGAACAGTTCGCCCCGGACATTGATCATCGCGTTTGCCGAAGGGTCGAAATCGAAGTTGGTCCGTGAGATTTCATCCCGGATCAGGAGCGCCTCGGTCCGGGACACCGTCAGCTTGCCGAACTGCTTCTCGATCGTTTCGCGCCGCGCGGAGGGCATCGCCGCGAGCGCTTTCTCGTCGGGCGTTTCGGCGCCCACGGCCGCCTCGATCAGTCCGATCTCTTTTTCGAGTTTGCGAAGTTTTTCCTTCAACCCGTCCAGCGCTTTCAACATCCGGTAGTCGGTGCCCGACGACAGGACCGTCGCGACGCCCATCGCCGACCCGGCCGTCTTGATTTCGATGCCGCGTCCTGCGATGCATTCGCCCCCGGCCACCGTGCCGTTGACAACGAGGATCCTGCCTGAAGCCCGGACCTTCGACGCCCGGATCTCGGTTTCGACGACGACGTCCCCGCGGCACTCGACCTCGACCTCGCTTAGGAAACGGGCATGCAGGGTGCCGCCGCAGAGGATCCGCCCCTTTCCCTTGCCGGTGACGCCCGAGACGGTGATGTCGCCGTCGGACTTGAGCGTCGCGGCGCCGACCACGCCGCCCACCTTGATCCCCCTGTCGCCCGTGACCGAAAAATTGTCGTCGACATCCCCGGAAACGAGGACGAATCCGGGATTGCGGATGTTGCCCACCGCGAAGTTGACGTCGCCGTTGACGACGTACTCCTCTTCGACGGACAGGGCGTCGCCGATGAACAGGACGCGTCCGCTCGTCAGCGCCGTGATCCGGTTGGTTTCCCGGTTGAGCCGGACGCCCTTGTTGAATGTGGTTTTCGGGTTCGAGGGGCTCAGGACGGGGATGGCGTGTCCGGTGACGGTCACGCCGGGGCTCCCGGGCCTGGGGGGATGATAGACCGCGATTTCCTGCCCGCTCGTGACGATGTCGTAATCGGACCGGTTGTAGAAGTCGACCGATCCGTCGGCTTTGACGGTGTAGGCGGCGGCGCCGGTGTCGGGCCGGATCAGGGGATCGATGTAGCCGTCGTGCGGGGCGACCGGCGGAATGCCTCTCGCGACCTCGAGGCCCTCCGGCGGAAACGCCGTAGGGTCGCAGGCCGCGATTTCCTCGATCGCGTTCCGGTCGATCCCTTCGGTGACGTCGGCCGTGGCCAGCAGTTCGAGGATTTCATCGGGGGAGGGCGCCGTGCCGGGATCGGGCCCCGGTGAAACCATCGCGGTGCAGGAAAGTCCGTCGGCTGTCATCAGCAACCTGAGGAGCCAGCCGCCGGTCTTTTTCTCCGCGAGCAGAGTAGGTTCGTCGATAGGGCCGGTCAATGATCGCCTCTCGGATCTCGTCCGCTACCATTCAATACTGCATGGGAAAGGTATTTGGGGCAACCGCAAACAGGGCTTATGCATCGTAATCGGCAAATTGTGGTGTAATGCTTCGATATTCCGTTCGTATTCCGGCGTGCGAGGAGGAGTTCCCCCATGGTTTCCGAAAACGGGTCGTCCTTGCATCGGAATTCGACTCACCGGTGGCGCTTCTTCAGGGCGGGGGGATTCGACCAGGTGCTGCTGGAAACGGGCGCCGACCTGCTGGCGCTCGAGACGCTGGACCAGAAATTATGGGTGGCGCTATCCTGCCCGGTGGCGGGCATCGAGTTCGACAAGGCCACGCTGGCGTTCGTCGACAGCGACGGCGACGGGCATGTCCGGGTCCCCGAAATCCTTTCGGCGCTGAAATGGGCCGGGAGCGTTCTGCGCGATCCCGACCAGCTCACGCGGCGCCAGGACCGGTTGCCGCTCGCGGCGATCGACGACACGACCGACGAGGGAAAGGCGGTGCTCGCCGGTGCCCGGCTCGTGCTGTCGAATCTCGGCAGACCCGGCGATACCGTCATCACGCTCGAGGACGTCTGCGATACGGCGCGCATCTTCGCCGAAGGGACGTACAACGGGGACGGCGTGGTTCCGCCCTTGACGATCGCCGACCCCGACCTTCGCGAAGTGGCAATCGAGATCATCGCTTGCTATCCGCCCCAGTTCGACCGCGGCGGCGAGCCCGGCCTGACCACCGATACGATCGTGCGGTTCCAGGACGAGGCGCTGGCGCTGGCCGGATGGCGGGCGGCCGCTGAGGCCGATCCCGGCATCCTGTCGTTCGGCGGCGATACCGAAACCCGCTATGAATCGTTCAAGGCGCTCAAGCCCAAGATCGAGGATTATTTCCACCGCTGCCGGCTGGCGTCGTACGACGGAAGAGCCACCGCGCTGTTGTCGCCCTCCGACGACGACTACCTGAAACTGGCGCTGCAGGAGCTGAATGGGCGCAGTGAATCGCTCGCGAGACTCCCGCTGGCGGTTCCGGGTCCGGACAGGCCGCTCCCCCTGGCGGACGGTCTGAATCCCGCCTGGTCGGATGCCGTGGGGCGCTTCGCAGCGGATGTCATCGCGCCGATACTCGGGGAAGGCGCCTCGCTGACGGACGCCGGCTGGGTGACGATCCGCGAGTCGTTCGCCGGGTACGAGGCGTGGCAGGCGGCCTGGCCCGAGACGGCCGTCGAAAGAATCGAACCGGCCCGCCTTCGTGAAATCATCTCGAAGGATTTCACGAATCCGCTGCTCGAGTTGACGGAACGGGACAAGGCGGTCCAGCCCGAGGTCGACGCCATCGCCTCGGTCGAGAAACTGCTCCGGTACACCCGCGACCTGCATGTGCTGACCAACAACTTCACGTCGTTCGCCGATTTCTACAAGCGCAAGGGGAAGGCGACGTTCCAGGCGGGGACGCTCTTCCTCGACGGCCGCAGCTGCGACCTGTGCGTCCGGGTGGGAGACGTGGCGAAGCACGCGGCCATCGCGACGCTCAGCCGCGTCTACCTGGTCTACTGCGAGTGCCGAAGGCGGGGCGCGGTCGAGAAGATGACGATCGCCGCCGCGTTCACCGCGGGCGATTCCGACCAGCTCATGGTCGGTCGCAACGGCGTCTTCTACGACAGGGACGGCTTCGACTGGGACGCGACCATCGTCCGGATCGTCGAGCATCCGATCAGCATCAGGCAGGCGTTCTTTTCCCCCTATAAACGGGTCGGGAGGATGGTGGGGGAGCAGCTCAACAAGGCGGCCGCCGCGAAGCAAAAATCGACCGAGGAGCAGTCGGCGAAAGGGATCACCGATCACGGAACCCGGGCGGTCGCTGCGAAGCCGGACGCGCCTCCCGCTCCCCCCGCGCCGTTCGACGTGGGCAAGTTCGCCGGCATCTTCGCCGCGATCGGGCTGGCGATGGGCGCGATCGGCACCGCGCTCGCCGCCGTCATGTCCGGCCTGTTCAGCCTGGCCTGGTGGAAGATCCCGTTCGTGATCGCCGGCGTGCTCCTGCTCATCTCGGGGCCTGCGATGCTGATGGCCTGGATGAAGCTGCGGCAGCGGAACCTGGGGCCGATCCTCGACGCCAACGGCTGGGCCGTCAACGCGCGCGCCAAGATCAACATTCCGTTCGGAAACTCGCTGACCGCCACCGCGAGGCTTCCCGAAAATTCGGACCGGTCGCTTGTCGACCCGTTCGCCGACCGGAAGCGGCGCTGGCCGTACGCCGTGCTCGCGCTTGCGGCGCTGGCCGGCGCGGCGCTGATCTTGTGGAAGCAGGGGTATCTTTCGGCATGGCTCGGAAACTGATTTTCTCGTCCCGCTTCCTGCCGGGGCTGCTGCTCCTGCTGGCCTGCCTGTCCGGCTGCGCGGGGTCGACGCTGTTCGTCTCCTACCCCCGGAAGGTCGGCCCCTACATGTCCGCGGCTTCATCCGGCAAGGCGCTCGACATCGAAAAGACGCTCAAGTCCGAAGCGCGGGGAAGCGACGGCGTGCTCTACCGGTTGGAGCGCGGCCGCCTCGCGCAGATCCAGGGCGACTACCCGGCCGGGCGCCGCGAATTCGCGGAGTCGATCGGGCTCATCCGCACCGCCGACGACCAGGCGGTCATCAGCGCGCGCGAGGCGGGCGGCAATGTCGCGGCCTGGCTGCTCAACGACAACGCCAGGCGGTACCGGCCGGCCGGATACGAAAGGGTGTTCCTTCACCATTTCCAGGCGCTCAACTATCTGTTCGCAGGCGACCTCGAAGGGGCGGGCGTCGAGGTCCGGCTCGCCAACGCCGAGCAGGAAACGGCCCGCAGGCGGCACGAGGGCGAACTCGAAAAGGCATCCGCGGCCGCCCGTGAAAAACGGGTCGGAAGCGGGATGGTTCGCGGTCTCGAGGACCGCTTCTCCGGCATGGACGAGGCCGCCTCGGCTGTCGCCAATTCGTTCCAGAACGCATACACGTTCTACCTGTCGGGCATCGTCTATGAGGCGACGGGAGATCCGAACGACGCCTACATCGACTACCGGAAGGCGCTCGATATCTTCCCGGACAACCGGTACCTGCAGCTCGACGCCCTCCGCCTTGCCCGGTCGCTCGGGATGAATGACGATCTCGACGAGATGAAATCGCGCTTCCGGCTTCCCGGGGACGTCCCGATCCCGGTGCGGGAACCGGGGTCCGGCGAACTGGTCGTGCTGTACGAAGACGGTTTCGTCCCGCCCAGGGAAGAGGTCAAATTTCCCGTCCCGTTGCCGGGAGGCGGCATCGGCGCCGTGGCCTTCCCGATATATCGCTACCCCTGGACGCCGCCGTCTCCCCTGAGCGTCGCACGGCCGGGCACCGGCACGCGGCGTTCGACCGAGGCGATCGCCTATGTGGACGCGATGGCGGTCCGCGCGCTCAAGGAGGACATCCCCGGCATCATCATCCGTCACCTGATCCGCACGGGAGCCAAATCCGTCGCGTCGGCCGCCGCTTTGCGGTCAAACCGGGATCTTGCGCAGGTCGCCGGGCTGGCAGTGGACATCTGGAACGTGGTCAGCGAGAACGCCGACCTCCGGAGCTGGCTCACGCTTCCACGGGACGCGCAGGTGATGCGCGAGACGCTGCCCGAGGGGCGCCATCTCCTCTCCCTCCGGGCGGGAGGGCAGGGTCCGGCCGAGAAGGTCGAAGTCGAGATCCGCGGTGGGAAGTTCACGCTGCTTCACGTGGTGAGGGTCGGCTCCGCGATGCACGTCCGCCAGGTCGTTCTGGGGTCTCCGTCGGGTGTTGCCGAAGGAACGGGTCGGGAATAGGATGTTGAGTATGGGGGCAATAGCCCGCAAGGAGGAGCCGATGAGATTGTCCGTGCGCATAATGGGATTGCTGCTGCTGGTGGCCGCATGCGGATGCGGGACTTCCGGGATCGTGGGACAGGGGGCGCTCAAGCAGGAACAGGACGCCGAGATCCCGATCTACAAACGGGTCGTGGTCAACAACACCTCGCTCGGGCGCGACATCGGCGTGATCGACACGCGAGTGGCGCAGGCGGGGGACATCCTCCAGGCCGGAGTGACGCTCGAATCGAAAACCGGTTCGACGCTCGCGCTCCAGTACAAGTTCGTATGGATCGATGCGAAAGGGTTCGAGGTCAACCCCGATACGGGCACCTGGAAACCGCTGACGCTTTACGGGCGTGAAACCCGCCAGCTCCAGGGCGTGGCGCCCAATGCCGCCGCGATCGAGTTCATGCTCAAGATACGCCGCGACCAATAAAAGGAGTCAACCGATGACCAATCCAATCCGTACCATCATCCTGGGGGCAACCGCCCTGGTTGCGGCCTTGCTGCTCGGAGGCTGCTCGGCGGCGCCCGACGTCCGCTACGGCGACACGAACGCGCATCAGAACCTGTCCACCGATTTCGGTTCATCCGACCTGCAGCAGGTCGCCGAGGGAATGGTCGATTCGCTGCTGACGTTCCCGCCCGTGATCGAAGTGACGAAGGTCCGCCGCCCGATCCTGTCGGTGACCCGGGTCAAGAACAAGACGCTTCAGCACATCGACACCGAGTCGATCACCGACTCGATCAGGGCCAAGCTCATCAAGTCCGGCAAGTTCCAGTTCATTGACCGCACCACCGACCAGGAGGCGAACGAAGAGTTCGCGGCCCAGCAGGAGAGCGGGCTCGTCGATCCGAGAAAGGCGGTTCCGGGGGGCATGCAGGCGGGCGCCGAGTACCTGCTGACCTCGAACCTTTCCGAAATCCGCCAGCAGGGCGGCCGAGTCACCGATGTCTACTACAAGTTCACGATGAACCTCAAGAACCTGAAGAGCGGCATTCTCGAGTGGTCCGACGAAAAGGAAATCCGGAAGATAAAAACACGCGGCCTGATCGGGGGATGACGATGAAAACCATCGGAAGGGTATTCGCTCTCGCGGCGGTTGCCGCGATGTTGCTGGCGTCCGCTGCGTTCGCCGAGGGGAATTACGCCGTGGTCAAGGGCGGCTTCTACACCCCGACCTCGAACGACCTTGATGGCTTCGGCAGCGGGTTCAACGGCGAGGCCGCTATCGGGCGCGACTTCACCCGGAACCTGGGCGGAGAAATCGGCGCGGGCTTCTTCGGTACCGACAGGACGGTCGCCGGCATCAAAAACAAGATCGACGTGGTCCCGGTCACGGCCACGGTCAAGGTCAAGGTACCGATCGACGTCGTCGAACTGTTCGCGGGAGCGGGCCTCGGCGCGTACAACGCAAAACTCAAGGGCGTCTTCTCGTCTTCGGACACGGCGTTCGGCTACCATCTCGTGGCGGGCGGGCAGGCCGACCTGACCCAGACCCTGTTCCTCGGCGCCGAGTTCAAGTACCTGTGGGCGAAGGCGTCGTTCAACGGGGCGGACGCGAAACTCGACGGCTACACGACGACGGTCAACCTGGGCTTCCGCTTCTAGGCCGGCGACGTTCCGAACGAAAAACGGGCCTCCGGCCGGAAGCCGGGGGCCCGTTGTATTTGCGGTGACGGGATGCCGCGCAAGTTCCGAGCTATCCGGGAGGGGGCAGTTCGTCTCCGCATGCGGCGGACATCACGCGGAGTGCCCGGCGTCAGCGGCCGAAGCGCGCCGCGATCCGTTCGACGATATGGGGGATGTTGTCCTCGAACGGTTCCTTCGATTCGGCAACGACGGTCCACGATTTGCCGCTGCGCAGGTCGGTGAAGACCAGCCGCCAGGAAACGGACATGATCACGCTCCGAAGCGGGGCAACGTAGGTTTTCCTGGAAAGAAGCGTCCCGGTGAGCAGCACGTCGGGTTCCGCAGACAGGCCGAATTCGGCCTTGAGCTCCGCCGGCGACTTCGAAGAGGCAGCCTTTGCGTCGTCCGGGATGCGGGTTTCCATGGTCACCGATTCGGCCTTGAACAGGCCGAGCCGGCCGAACTCGTCGGCGAAATTTCGTTCGTCCTCGCCCCTGACGATATGGAAACCCTCTTTCGTCTTGGGAAAAGGCGACAGTATCAGAAGGCGGCCGCCGGTCTTGATATCCGCCGGATTCCCCGCCGTGTCGCGAAGGGAAGTGCCTTCGGTCGCCTTCGACAGCAGCCCCAGGATCGGCCCGCAGGCTGAAAGGGCGAAAAGCGCGAAGAGCACCGGCAGGAAAATGGCAGGACGAAACCTCATCATGTTGTTCCGCGCGCGAATTTGTGGCACCTGAAGCAGTAATCGGAGCCGGAGTGGCCCGGCGGCAGATCGGAAACCGTGTGGCAACCCAGGCAGTCGGAGGTTTTCTTCGCCGATCGATGCTCGACGCTGTTATCGAGTCGGGGAGTCAGCATGGGAATGCGTTTCGCGCAACCGGTCGAAAGGAGCACCGCCAGCGACATCCAGGCGACGACGATCCTGGTGGCGTTCAAGGCGGACACTGCGGGCGGAACATACGGCTTGGGCACGTCTTACTCCATATAATTATCGCTGTTATAATCGGGCGAAGGATCTCGACGAGGTGAATCGACAATGAGACCGTTCCGCACGTCACTCTGGATCATCGTTTCGCTGGCGCTGGCTTCCGGGTGCGCCTCCACCAAAAGCGCGACCGAGTACGTCCCGGGTGCCGATCTTCCCTACGCCATCGAAGGGAAGCCGAAGTCCGACGATATCTACCACGTCCCGACGGGACTCAAGATGACGATGGATGCTGCGATGAACATGGCGTCCGCGTCGAGGCTGGTCTGCGTCGGGGAGACGCATGACAATTATAACGCACAACGGGTCGAACTGCTCGTGATCCGCGACATGTACAACCGCTACCCCGGCAAGATCGCGATCGGAATGGAGATGTTTCGCGAACCGCAGCAGGCCGCGCTCGACAAGTGGGTGCGCGGGGGATTCCCCGACGAGGCCGAATTCCTGCGGGCGGTCAAGTGGTACGGGAACGAGGGGTGGGGATATGACTTCGCATATTATCGCGACATCCTTCTGTTTGCCCGCGAAAAGGGGATCGACATCGTCGCCCTCAACCCCTCGCGCGAACTCGAGACCGAGGTGAGCCGGTCCGGGCTAGACAACCTTTCGCCGGCGCTGAGAAGCCGGCTGCCCGTGTTCGGGGAAGTCGACCCGATCCAGAAATCGGCGCTCAAGGCGATCTTCGGGGGGCACAGCTCCTCGGGCTCGGACGCGCGGATTGACGGCTTCATCCGGACCCAGATGCTGTGGGAGGAATCGATGGCCGAGCGGGTCGTCGGTTACCTCAAGGGGCCCCGCGGGGAAGACAAGCGTATCGTGACGATCACCGGCGGGTGGCACGTCCGGTACGGATTCGGGCTGCCCAAGAAGGTGGTTCGACGGGTTCCGATGGCCTATTCGATCATCATGCCGGACGAACTCGGCATTCCGGACGACAAGAGCGCGGGGGGGACCATGGACGTCGACCTGCCGCCGATCCCGCTCCTGCCCGAGGACTTCGCCTGGTATGTGAACTACGAAAGCTACGAAGGCCGCCGGATGCGAATCGGCGCCCGGCTCGACGAGACTAAGGAAGGCGAAGTCGTCGTCGACGGGGTCGTCCCCGGTTCTCCGGGCGAGAAGGCGGGGCTGCGCAAGGGCGACCGGATCTTCTCGGTCGACGGGAAACCGGCCAGGGAGTCTTTCGACGTCATCTACGCCGTCAGCTCCAAGCATGAAGGGGACACCGTGACGCTGGTCGTCCGCAACGACGGGCAGGAACGGTCGCTGGCCGTCAAGCTGTTCAAGATGGACAATCAGCACCCGATGAAGAAATAGCCGGCAGGCGGGAGGCGCGATATGCCGTTCATCGTCCGGATGGGAATCAACGCCGTCGCGATCCTGCTGGTTGCCTACCTGGCCCCCGGCGTGCTGTCGGCCGACGGCGTGATGTCCGCGGTCGCGGCGGCATTCGTGCTCGGGCTGGTCAACACGGTCGTCAAGCCGCTGATCGTGCTGCTGACGCTTCCCGTGACCATGCTCACGCTGGGACTCTTCCTGCTCGTCATCAACGGGCTCATGCTGTGGATCGTCTCCGTGGTCGTCACCGGTTTCCACGTGAACGGCGCATTCGGCGCGATCGCCGGGGCGGTGCTTCTCAGTCTCGTGAGCTGGGTTCTGTCATGGTTCGTGCCGGGCGACCGGTGAAGCTGCCGGACACCATCAATTTATTCAAAAAAAGGGGAAGTGCGGGATGAGTCTTCTTGTCGTGGGATCGATGGCATTCGACAGCATCAAGTCGCCGTTCGGGGAAGTCGAGCGGGTCGTGGGCGGGTCGGCCACCTATTTTTCACTGGCCGCGAGCTACCTGTCGCCGGTCCGGATGGTGTCGGTCGTGGGGCGCGACTTTCCGAAGGCCACGCTCGACCTGCTGGCTTCCCGCAACGTCGACACGCAGGGGGTGACGGTCGCCGAGGGCGACACCTTCCACTGGCAGGGCTATTACGACTTCGATCTCAACACGGCGCACACGGTCAAGACCGAGCTCAACGTGTTCAGCGACTTCGCGCCCGTGCTTCCCGAGAGCTATCGCGACACGCCTTGCGTCTTCCTCGGAAACATCGCCCCGTCGATCCAGCTCGACATCCTCCGGCAGGTCCGGAGTCCCAGGCTGATCGCGCTCGACACGATGAACTACTGGATCGAGAGCGCGCTTCCCGAGCTCAAGCAGGTCATCGCCAAGGTCGACATCGTGGTGGTCAACGAGGGCGAGATCCGCGAACTGACCGGAGAGTACAACCTGGTCAAGGCGGCGCGCGCGCTCATGTCGTGGGGACCGAGCCGGGTCGTGATCAAGCGGGGCGAGTACGGCGTGCTGCACGTCGCGGGGCACCACATGTTCGCGGCGCCTGCCTACCCGCTCGAGACGATCTTCGACCCGACCGGCGCGGGCGACAGCTTCGCGGGCGGCTTCATGGGCTACCTGGCTTCGTGCGGCGACCGGACGCTCGACGAAATGGACTATCGCCTCGCCACCATGTACGGCAGCGCGATCGCCTCGTTCACCGTCGAGGCGTTCAGCACCGCCCGCCTGCAGTCGCTCTCGCAGGAAGATATCTCGGCCCGGCTCAGCGCGTTCCGGACGCTAACCGAGTTCACGATCTGACGATGGAGGGCATTCACCCGAAAGCCGGCACGCCTGCGGACGAGACGATGCTCGTCGACGTTCCCGGACTCGTCACGGCCTATTTCACCGGCCAGCCCGATCCCGGCATCCCGGAACAGCGCATCGCGTTCGGCACCTCCGGGCACCGCGGCTCGTCGCTTCGCGAAAGTTTCAACGAGGCCCACATCCTCGCGGTCACGCAGGCGGTGTGCGAATACCGGGCGCTCGCGGGCACCGATGGCCCGCTGTTCCTCGGGCGCGATACCCACGCGCTCTCGGAACCCGCGATGGCGACCGCGCTCGAGGTGCTGGCCGGCAACGGCGTCGAGGTCCGCATCGACGGAAACGACGGCTACACGCCGACGCCCCTTGTCTCCCACGCGATCCTTTGCTGGAACCGGGGGCGCGAGCACGGCTTCGCCGACGGGATCGTCGTGACGCCTTCCCACAACCCGCCCGAGGACGGCGGGATCAAGTACAACCCGCCGGACGGCGGGCCGGCCGACACGACGGTGACCGGGGTGATCGAGAAGCGGGCGAACGAGATCATGGCGAACGGCCTCCGCGAAGTGAGGCGTGTGACGTACACCCACGCGATGCGCGCCGGAACGACCCAGCGCCACGACTTCATCGGGGAGTATGTCGCCGACCTGCCGAATGCGGTCGATCTCGACGCGATACGGTCGGCGAAACTGAAGATCGGCGTCGACCCGATGGGCGGCGCGGGGGTCGGTTGCTGGGCGCCCATCGCGGACCGCTACGGGATCGACATCGAGGTCGTGAACAAGACGGTCGATCCCGCGTTCCGGTTCATGCGGCGCGACTGGGACGGCAGGATCCGGATGGACTGCTCGTCGGCCTGGGCGATGGGAGGGCTCGTGGCGCTCAAGGACCGCTTCGACATCGCCTTCGCGAACGACCCCGACGCGGACCGGCACGGCATCGTCACGCGCGGGGCGGGGCTGCTCAACCCGAACCACTATCTGTCGGCGGCGATCGCCTACCTTTTCCCCCACCGTCCGAAATGGCGCACCGATGCGGCCATCGGCAAGACGGTCGTCAGCAGCGGGATGATCGACCGGGTTGCGGCATCCCTTTCACGGCGGCTGTGCGAGGTGCC
>JANXPS010000036.1 GCA_025357175.1 Deltaproteobacteria bacterium
TGAACTGCTCGAGCACGTCCTTCATCCGGATGGTGTTGCCCGTGTTGTAGTGGCAGAACGTGCAGCCGACTCCCTTGGGACCTGCGGAAGCACTCTTCATGCTGGGGACGCTGTTGCCGTTGAGCGCCTTCATGTTCGGGATCGATCGGGCGCTTATGCGAAGGTAGCTCGTGTTGTCCTCGACCAGGCCGGATTTCATGACGTGGCAAATGGCGCAATCCGAGGTTTCGGGGTAGAGGTTGTGCTTGAGGGCAAAAACCGAGACCGGGGAAACAACGTGGAACCACCCAGCGAGGCAGATCAGCGATATTTTAAGGATGCGAATCGACTGCCGTTCTCTCATTTTGATCAAAGTCCCCCCGGGCTTTTCGCAGGTCGACACGTCGTGACCAGGCAAATGTCGTAAAGATAATCGGGCTCGTTTAGCGGAGAGAAGCGTTAGGGACGAAGCTGATCCGGGAGGATGAGGGGTGGAACTTGCGGAATATCCGTTCGAAGCGGTACGACCCGGTCATTTACCGGTACGTCGAGGCAGCGGATCTCGTATCCCCCGCCGGTCGGACCGGAAGATTCCATCCGATGATCGATATCCTTGATGTTCCCGGAATCGTCGAAAATAGAATTTGCCTGATGGATGTGCGTGTCGTCCGCCACGGCCTCGGTCATCGAGATCATCAATGAGCAGAGGGTCATGGCAACAATCAGGACAATATTTAGACGAATTCGCATCCTGCAATAGATACCACATTCTTGCCGATTTGTTTCATCAGTCCTTGTATTTCCATGTGGTGCCGGACTTGCCGTCTTCGAGGAGGACACCCGCATCGTCGAGCGACTTGCGGATCCGGTCACCTTCGGCGTAGTCCTTGCGGGCCCGGGCCTCCTTTCTCCCCTCGATCAGCGAAAGGATTTCGGATTCGGGCAGCCGCCCGTCGCCTCCCTCGGAGATCTCGTTGCGGAAATAATCGGCGGCCGGCAGCCGGAGCAGGCCGAGCACCTCGAACAACGGGTTCAGTTGCATGAATCCGGAGAGGAAAGCGCCTGCTTTCCCGGGTTCGGCCGCCGGATCGTCGGTTGCGAGCTTGTTGATGGCGCGAACCGCGTCGAAAAGATGCCCCATGGCGGCAGCCGTGTTGAAATCGTCGTCCATCGCATCCCGGAAACGCGACTGCGCCTCGCGGACCGGCGCGAAATCATCGCCGGGCGGAATGGCGCACGGAAAAGCGCCTCGGGACAGGTAGCCCTCGGCTTTTTCCTTGACGCGGTAGAAGCGGTCGAGACCCGCCTTGGCCTCGGACAGATTGCCGTCGCAATAGTCGATCGGGCTGCGGTAGTGGCTGGAGGCGAAAAAGAAGCGGAGCACTTCGGGCTTGACGACCTTGAGCACCTCGCGAAGCGTGAAGAAATTCCCGAGCGATTTGCTCATTTTTTCGTTGTCGACGTTGACGAAGCCGTTATGGACCCAGTAGCGCGCGAACGTTTTCCCCGTGGCCGCCTCGGATTGCGCGATCTCGTTTTCGTGGTGGGGAAATACGAGGTCTTTTCCGCCGCCGTGTATGTCGATCGTCTCGCCCAGATGCTTCATCACCATCGCGGAACACTCGATGTGCCAGCCGGGCCTTCCCGGACCCCAAGGGCTCTCCCATGACGGTTCACCCGCCTTCGAACTTTTCCAAAGGGCGAAATCGAGCGGATCCTGCTTTCGCTCGTCGACGTCGACGCGTGCGCCTGACAGCAGGTCGTCGATGTTCTTGCCCGACAGTTTGCCGTATTCCCTGAACCCCTTGACCGAATAATAGACGTCGCCATCGACCGGATAAGCCTTGCCGCCAGCGATAAGACGTTCGCAAAGGGCGACGATCTCGGGGATGTGATCGGTAGCCCTCGGCTCGACGTCGGGGCGCAGCAGACCCATCCGGTCGAAATCTTCGTAGAACGCCTCGATGTATCGGTTCGAGATGGTCAGGTAGTCCGTGCCCTGCTCGTTGGCGCGCCGGATGATCTTGTCGTCGATGTCGGTGAAGTTGCGAACGAAGGTGACGTGGTTGCCGCTATAGCGCAGGTAGCGGACGATGATGTCGAAGGCGACATTCGCCCTGGCATGTCCGATATGGCAGAGGTCGTAGACGGTGACTCCGCAAAGGTAGAGTTTTACCTTGCCGGGTTCGAGAGGAACGAACGGTTCCTTGCGGTTGCCGAGCGAGTTGAAGATGGTCAGCGCCATGGACGTCTCTCCTGTTGTTACTGCCCGGCTTCGCCGCGCAACAGCGCGACGGCCCAGGCGGATATTCCTTCTTTGCGGCCTTCGAAACCCATCCCCTCGGTCGTTTTCCCCTTGATGCTGACCCTTTCGACCGAAACGGCAAGCAGTTCGGCGATCGAAGCACGCAGGGAATCGGCGATGGGCAGGATGCGGGGTTCCTCGCAGACCACGACGGCATCGAGCCCCAGCAATCCGAAACCGAGCTCGGCCATGCGGCCCCTTGCGTGCGAAAGAATTTTGCGGCTCGAAATGTCTTTCGTTTCCGCGATATCCGGCGGGAAATGATACCCGATGTCGCGGTCTCCCATCGCACCGTAAATGGCGTCCGCGACCGCGTGCAGCAGGACGTCGCCGTCGGAATGGCCAAGCAGCCCGCGATCGAATGGAACCAGGGTACCGCCCAGCCAGAGCGGGCGGCCCTCGACAAGACGGTGCGCGTCACCGCCCAGCCCCACGCGCAGATCGGGAACGTCGCGCAGCAGGCCTTCGGCCATGCGCAACTCGTCGGGCGTGGTGATCTTGATGTTGCGGTCGTCCCCCGGCACGGACAGGACCGGATATCCGGCCGCCTCGACAAGGGAGGCATCGTCGGTCCCGACCCGGCCCGAATCGAGTGCTTTCGCGTAGGCATCCATCAAAATCGATGCCTGAAACCCCTGCGGCGTCTGGGCACGCATGAAGGTCGTTCGGTCGGCTGTCAAAAGGGATGTGCCCTCGGCATTCCAGATCTTGACCGTTTCGCTGACCGGAACGACCGGGACGGCGGCGCCATGCTCGCGCGCCAAGTCGAGAACCCTTTGAATCAGGCCGGGGGAGACAAAAGGCCGGACACCATCGTGCACAAGTATCAGATCGGTTCCGCCCGGGACTGCAGCCAGGCCGTTTCGAACCGAGTCCTGGCGTTCGGCTCCGCCTTCGACGGTCGCGCTCACCTTGGGATATTGGCCGATCGCTTCGCGCCACGGTGGGGGAATGTCGGCGGGAAGCGCCACGACGATCGAATCGACGCTGGAGGAAGCTGCGAGCGCCGCGAGCGTCCGGTCGAGGATGGGTCGCCCTCCAAGCGGAAGGAATTGCTTGGGAAGCGCCGCCCCCATCCGGAGACCCGCCCCGCCTGCGACAACGATGACGCACGTAGTGCCCATGGGCCTTCCTCGAATACAAGACAGGCGCCGGGAATGGTCGCCGGCGCCTGTCTTGATATCTTCTGCCGGGGTATGCCCCCGGCGGATCGGTCTCTTACAGGTTCAGGAAGCGGCGAAGGTCGGCTTCGACCGCTTCTTCGGAAACTTCTTTTGCGATGGAGATTTCCTTGACGAGCAGCGTGCGGGCGGTGTCGAGCATCTTGCGTTCGCCGAAAGACAGCACCTTTTCGCCCTTGAGCAGCAGCAGGTTCCGGAGCACCTCGGCGATCTCGAAGGGGGAGCCGGATTTCAGCTTGTCCATGTATTGGCGGTAACGGCGGTTCCAGGGCTTGGGTTCGTCGTCGATCTCACGCTTTTTCAGGATCTTGTAGACGGAGGTCACGGCGCCGGTGTCCATGATGCAACGGAGGCCGACCTGGGAGGCGTTATCGCGGGGAATCCGGATGGTGACGCCCGTGTCGAGGATTCGCAGGACGTAGAACGAGGCCTTCATGCCTTCGGAAAACGTTTTTGTTTCGATAGCCTGGAT
>JANXPS010000070.1 GCA_025357175.1 Deltaproteobacteria bacterium
GCGTCGAACAGGTCGTGCGCGGCCGTCTCGTGACGCGTCCGTTCGGCCTGGATCTCCTTTTCTGCCGCATCCCGCTGCCGGACGGCTTTCTGAAGCTCGGCCTTCAGATTTCCTTTTTCCTTCATGGAAAGTTCGAGCTCCGCCTTGAGCGACGCCTTCTCGGCGCGCAGACGTGTCGCCTGCCTGGCATCCCGCTCCCGGCCCGGATGAACCCCGGCGTCCTCGTCTGCCAGTTCCACTGTCGCGGTCGGCGAAGTCTCGGGGGCGGAATCCTCGGCCGCCGGGTCGGGGCTTTTCGAATCCACGGCGGTCTGGAGCGCGGCCAGCAGCCCATTCCTGCCCGACCCGCTCACCGCGGGGGACTTTTTCCCCACGCCGATAAGCGGCGGGACGGCTCCCTTTCCCCCGGGTCGTCCGAATCCATGGTCCCTGGCGACCGCGTCGAGCATCGCCTCTATGTCGGGGGCGGGCGCCTTTTTCTTCATCGGCAACCGCTCCCCGACAGCGCATCTTCGGGGGCCGTCTCCGGCATGAATATCGCGGGAAAATGGTTCGCCCGGAATTCGCTTTTTGCCTGGTCGTGCAGTTCCTGCAACCGGGCCAGCCGGTCGGCGGCCAGCTCGCGCTCGTCGAGTATTCCGTCCTTTCCCTTTTTCGCCTTCGCGAGGCGGGCATCGATCTTTCGGATCAAGACAGACAGCCCGGACATTTCGCTTTCGACGGCCGACATTTCCGAAACCATCTTTTCGTAGGCGTCGAAAGCGACCCCGATTTTTCCAAGCGCCAAGTCGATCGACGCCGACAAGGTATCGAGCGCATCCGCCCCCAACGTCCGGTCGCGCGACTTCAGCGTTTTGATCACGCGTTCACGCAGCGGCCGGGTTCCTTTTTCGCCGCGACACGTTTCCCCGTACATGCTGATCGATTTCCAGAAGGCGGGGAGCGACAGGGTGTCCGTATCGCTTTTCACCCGGCCGATGGCCATCAAGACGACGGTTTCGACCCAGCCTTCTTCGACGGAGGTGGGTTCCATGCCGTGCGGAATCGCGTGCAGGCGGACCGGCCATCGGCGGATGGCCGCGATCCGCTGCCGGAGTGCGGCGACCGCCGCCCCGGTCTCAAGCCAGCCGCCCCACGCCCCGGAAATCGCGTACGGCGAATCGTTGCCGCCCCCCTTCCCGAAGGGTATCGTCCGTTCGACAGGCGCATCGAGCAATCGGAGAGCTCTCCTCGCAAAATCCAGTTCGGAATCGGGAATCCATGTGACCGGGGAGCGCAGCCGGTTGTATCGCTCGAGATCGGAAAGGAGTGCCTGGATGCGCGCCCCGTGACGCAGCGCTCCGTTGATGATCCTGACGAAAAACAAGGCCGCTGGGCGGCCGAGGAACATGCCGATCTCGCCGCCGGGTTCGGAGGCCTGCGATGCGCGCGCCTTCGGTCCCGTGACCGGCCTGCCGGCGACGATCTCTTTCCATACCGACATCGGGGGCGGGTCGTCCGGGCGATATCCCGCCAAAGCGGCCCGATGCACCGGCAGGACCACTTTTCTCACGAAGGATTCCGCCGCCGATTCCGAATTCGAATAGCCGACCGAGAGACCGGCGTTGACCAGCCTGTCGATGCGCCTCGCGATCGCGACGACATCGTCGGACGTCGCCACGGGCCGGTCCTCCTTTTTGGCAATATCGAGGATCACGAGCATCAGCCCGTTCGTGACCGCCTCTTCGACGGGGAAACCGTGCCAGAAGCCAACCGGCGAACCGTCCAGCGACGCCTTCGGCGCAAAGCGGCGGCGGGTCAGCAATTCCATGAACTGACCGAACTGGCAGCGCGTCGAGAGCTCAGCCGAAGGTCGTGCCGGAAGATGACGGACCGAACTGGCGGGTCGTTTCTTCAATAGCCCTCTCCGGAATCATCCTCGAGATCGGGATCGAGGTCGATGTCCTCTTCCGATTCGTCGTCGAACCCGATTCCGAGGTCTTCCTCCGATGTCATGGAGAACTCGCTTCCCTCCTGCGGGGACTCGCCGTAGCTGACCTGGTCTTCGACCGTCTCGGGGCTGAATTCTCCCTGCTTGTAAGCCTCGATCAGGTCCTGCAGGGCGAAAAACAGATCGAGCGGGAAGGACATCCCGGACCCGAACGCCGATTCGTCGACACCGAAATACGTAAACCTCGCGACCGGTATCGGCTCGGTGGCGTCTTCGGCTTCGATGTTGATCAGCGGGTAGTTTTCGACGGCCCAGATCGCGAGCAGCAGCCAGTCCCGGAAGTTGAAGCGGTTGATCGCCCCCTGCAGTATTTCGGCGTAATCGGGCCGCTCCTTGAGCCGGTACGCCCAGGAGAGAACGATGGGGTGAAACGGTCGCCGGTCGGCTTCGGGCTTGCGCGCATCGGCCGCGAGGGCGGACCGGATGGCGCCCAGTACGTTTTCGACGTTCGCCACGTATGCCGAGGTCGAGAACGCGCCGTCCATGTGTTCGAGCAGTTCGTTGATCCGGGGCTGCGTCAGGTTGTCGGCCAGCACGTCGCCGGGACGGGATGCGTCGGGAACCTCGCCGAGAATGACTTCGAGCGCCTGCGCGGCCCGTCCGGGCGAGAGACCGATCAGGTCGTAGTTCTGGAGCAGCGCGACCGCGGTCGAAGGATCGTCGCGAACCGGCGCCAGATCCTTCTTGCTGATGATGTTGTTGTAGAGGACCTTGACGTCCTCGTGTCCGTAATTTGTCGCAAACCGCCTGGCCAGCTTGTCGAACGAATCGGAATCCATCAATTGCTCCTCGCCCGTGCGCCGTACATGAACCCGCTGATGTCGGGAGAGGCAAGTCCCCACGCCAGGAAGCCGTGGATCTGCTTGAGATAGTCGCCCCCCAGCCGGGCTTTCGCTATTTTTTCCAGGAGGCCGGCCATGCCCGAGCCCTTGCGGCACGCAAGCACCTTCTTGTCGCCGAGCTGCACGAGGTCCGCGCCCGATGCGGTGCCCGCCCGGGCACATCCCGAGATGATGGCCGCGAAATCGTAAGGCGCCATCATGTCGACGATCTCCTCCCCGGTCAGCGGAAGTAGCTGCTCGGCCGTCTCGTTTCTCGCATCGAGCATGACGCCGATCTCGCCGTCCTCCCGGACATAGGCGCGAACCGCCTCAAGAAATTCGTCGAAATCAAGGTCCATTTTTTTCTCCCCCTCCCATGATCATCAACCAGAGAGTTCCCGGTTCTCCGCCGTTCTTTCCCGGTTCGCCCAAACCGTCGATTTCGTACCACGACACGGCCCGTCTCGCCGGGGGAACGCCGACGACAAGCGTTTTCCGGAGACCGCCCACGGCCCGGATGACGCTCGTTTTCCCCCCCGCGACGACGCCGCTTTCCGCCGGCCGGGAAACGACCGGCTGGATCCAGCTTTTTCCGGCTCGCGGAGCGCTGCGTGCCGTGGGCAGCACCGATTTCATCAACCGCTTCCCGAGAGGCTTCCGTTCGAACAATTCGGCGACGGATTCGACCAGGGCCGATTCGATCTCGTAGCGCCGCTTCCGGTCCGGATGGGTCAGCACTCGATATGCGGCCGTCGCCTCGTGGAACAGCGCCTCGGACTCCGGGTCGCCCTGCGTGCGGTCGGGGTGGCACATGAGCGCGATCCTGCGATAAGCCGCCCGGATCTCGTGCTCCGTCGCATGTTCGGATACCCCAAGCAGTTCGTACAGGTTCATGTGCGCACCGAACGATCGAAGTTGAAGCTCGACGAGCCGGCGCAGCTTTCATCCGCGAGCGCGGCCCTCACCACGGCATCACGGTCCGCCGGCACGGTACCGGCCAGTTCGACCACGAAAGCGTCGCAACCCGCCGCGCGCAACCGTGCCAGCCGGCCTATGACAGAAAAAGGCTTTTCGGCCCGCACGACCGTCATCCCGTCCTCCGTCGTCAAGGTGAACGTGTCCCCGATTTCGGCCGTTATGGCCGCCGCAGGTTCGACCCGCGGGACAAGGATCCTCGAGACCATCATCGGCGCTTTCCCGTAGACCTGCATCCATCGTTCGACAGGCAGTCCGGCCCGGAGCAGCACCTCGACATTCTCACCGTCGTCCTCGGGAGACAGCGTCACGGCCGCGGCTCCCTGCGCGTGGAGCGACAGGAATGTCTGCGGGTTCATCGCGCCCATCCGCCAGCCTGCGATCACGAGGGCGTCTTTCCCTTCCAGCATCCGGAAGTGGGCCGGGTTGTTCGCCTCGAAACGGCGGAATCCGGCCGCGAGGAGCGCATCGACGGCGTCGCGGGCTTCGGCCGCGGCGTCGCCCGCCAACCAGAACGGGAGCCGCCACGCGATCCGTTCCCGCAGGCCGGCCAGCCTTTCCATGGTCCCGCGCAATGCGCGAATGGCCGGACGGTCGAGCGGAAGCAGGAATCCGGAGATACCCTGGCGATCGATCACAGGAATCTCTTCCGGCGACGGGACGCCGATCCAGAGCTTTCCGAGCCCGGAACGGGAAACGCCGCGCGCCGTTTCGACCGTGCGGAGCGCGGCCGTCCCGGTAACCAACCTGGCGGCATCGAGCCTCTCGTTCAAAGCGCGGGCGAATTCCTCGTAAAATGCCCGACGGATCTCCTTCAGTCGCGAAGGGGGTATGAAACGGTCGGGAAATCCGGCCCGGTCGAAACCGGCCAGCGCGAAGGGAGAGTAGCCCGTTTCCGAGAAGCGCGCCCGAAGCACGTCCGAAACCTTTCCGCCAAGCGCCGCGTCGAGATGGCCCACCTCAAACGCCTTCTCGAAGGACAAGTCGTCGGTCGCTCCGTGGACGGTCAGTGTCCCCCCGTCGAGGACGATCGAGACGTTGCAGGAGATCCGTTCTGCGGGAACCGCCGCCAGCCTGCGGAGGCAGGCGGCTTCGCTCGATTGTCCCGTGGCGCCGTCGACGGTGCGGTAGACCGCGTCACCGGGCGCAACACGAAAAGGCGTCGGGACCGTTACCCGTGTGCCGGCTTTCCCTGCGGTTCCTTCCTGGCCGCGGGTCACGATGCTCCTGACGGTGAAGGTGCGCCCCTTCCGGTCGTTGCCCGGCATCACCCGAAGCCTGTCCCCCGAGTGGAAGCGCTCGGTCGGAGTGAAGGTGAATCCGGCCGGGGAAACCGTTTCGACGACTCCGAGCGGTTGTCCGACGACACCCGGAGCTTCGGAATCGGTCAAGGGTACCGGAAGTCCTTC
>JANXPS010000085.1 GCA_025357175.1 Deltaproteobacteria bacterium
GTCGTCGGAATCGTCGCGCTCGGCAAGGCGTTCGAAATCCTCAGCCGGGAAATGACCGCCGAAATCGACGAGGTCAGGGGCTTGCGCGACCGGCTCGAGCGGGAGCTTTTCTCGAGAATCCCAGATCTCGTCCTCAACGGCCCTCCCGCGGCGCATCGGCTACCCAACACCGTCAACCTGTCGTTCCGCTTCGTCGAAGGCGAGGCCCTCCTGCTCAACCTCGACATGGCGGGCATCGCCTGCTCTTCCGGATCCGCCTGCTCCTCCGGCTCCATGGAACCGTCCCCCGTCCTTTCCGCGATGGGAGTCGATCCGACCGATGCCCAGGGGGCGCTGAGGTTCAGTCTCGGCTATGGAAACACCGTCGATGAAGTCGATTCCGCGGTCGAGTCGATCGTCGCCGTCGTCGACAAGTTGCGGGCGATGTCGCCCCTGTGGCACCCGAAAGCGCCTTGACGAGGATCCGCGTACTCGCCGCGATGAGCGGCGGAGTCGATTCCTCGGTGGCGGCCCTGCTCCTCAAACGGGAGGGGTACGACGTCATCGGTGTGACCATGGACCTTTTCGGTTCCCCCGGCGACCAGCCCGGAAAATGCTGTTCATTCGACGACCGGCAGGATGCCCGCAGGGTATGCGACGCCATCGGCATCCCTTTCTACGTGCTGAACATGAAGGATGCCTTCAGGGAATCGGTCATGGACCCGTTCATTCGCGAGTACGATCGCGGTCGAACTCCCAACCCCTGCGCCCTTTGCAACGAGCGTCTCAAGTTCGGCGCCCTGATGCGCAAGGCGGACGAACTCGGAGCCGAAAAGATCGCCACCGGCCACTATGCCGTCATCGGCCGCGAACAGGACCGATGCCGATTGCTTGCCTCTCCCCACAAGAAAAAAGACCAGTCCTACTTTCTCTTTTCGCTCGATTCGGCCCGCCTGTCGCGGATCCTTTTTCCTGTGGGCGAATTGAGCAAGGAACAGGTCCGCGCGCTCGCCGCCGAGGCGGGCCTTCCCGTCTCGCAGAAAGTCGAAAGCCAGGACATCTGCTTCGTTCCGGACGGTTCCTATGCCGATTTCCTGATCGGCCGCGGCATCTCCCCGCGGGCAGGCGACTTCGTCGATCTGGACGGGAACGTCGTCGGGCGGCACAAAGGGGTGATCCACTACACCGTCGGCCAGCGGAAAGGGCTTGGGGTTTCGGCCCCCGAACCGCTCTACGTCGTGCGGATCGAAGCCGCGGGCAACCGCGTGGTGCTTGGGAACAAGTCCAATACCTATTCTGCAACCGCGACCGCCGAATCGGCCTCCTTCGTATCCGGTTCCCCCCCCTCGGCCGAATTCCGGGCGACCGCACGGATTCGCTATCGCCATCCGGGAGCCGCGGCGACCGTGCATGCGGACCCATCCAACAACCGCATTTCGGTAATATTCGACGAACCGCAGCGAAGCGTCGCACCCGGACAGGCGCTGGTCCTTTACGATGGAATTGAAGTCCTCGGAGGCGGCTGGATCGCATGAGGAAACGACTGAGCGTGCTGACCGTCGGCTGCAAGGCGAGTTTCGCGGACTCGGCCGGGATCGTTCGAGCGGCTGCCTCCGCCGGATTCGAAGTCGTGCCCGGCGGGCAACCGGCGGACGTCTTGTTCATAAACAGCTGCACGGTGACGCATCGCGCCGATCGTGACAATCGTGCGCTCGCCCGCCGCGCCCGCCGCAATCATCCCGAAGCCGTGCTGGTCATGTCCGGCTGCTTCCCGGCAACGGCTGACGAAACGGTCCGCGCCCGCCTGCCCGAAATCGACCACTGGCTTTCCGACCCCGATACCGGGCTGGGACCGCTGCTCAAACGGCTTGCCGACGATGCCAGGGCAGGCAGCCCGATCTCCGATTACGCTGCCAACCGCATCCTGGGGCACAAACGGACCTTCCTCAAGATCCAGGACGGCTGCGACTGCCGATGCGCCTATTGCGTCGTACCGCTTGCGCGCGGAAATCACCGTTCGGTCCCCGCGGCCGAAATCGTTTCCCGGGCCGTGCGCTCCGAGGGGGATGGGGCAACCGAATTCCTTCTCACCGGAATTCACATCGGGCGTTACGGAAGCGAGCTGAACGAGAAAGAAGGGCTCGCCAATCTGGTGCGCCGGCTGCTGGACGAAACGGAACGGGTCCGGCTGCGGCTGGGTTCGATCGAGCCGCTGGAACTGACCCCGTCCCTCCTGTCGCTGTTTCGGGAAACGGATCGTCTATGCCCGCATCTGCATATCCCCCTGCAGAGCGGTTCGGATCCGGTTCTTGCGCGGATGCGGCGTCCGTACGGGGCGGAAGGGTTCCGTGACGCGGTCGTCAGGGCCAGGGAGGCCGTACCCGGCGTTCGAATCGGAGCGGATGTCCTCGTCGGCTTTCCCGGGGAAACCGGGGACGATTTCGAAGCCACGCGTTCGGTCATCGAATCATCCGGCATCGACTATCTCCACGTTTTCCCGTATTCTGCCCGACCTGGAACGGAAAGCGCCCAGTGGCCGGACGATATTTCCTCCACCATGAAAAGAGAACGGGTATCCTCGATGACCGAACTTGACCGCCGACTCCGCATCCGTTTCCTGGAACGGCAACCGGGCAGGTTGTTGAATGTGCTCGTCCAAAAGCATCACCCTGCCGAAGGGATGCTCTCCGGAATCAGCGAATACGGCGTCGACGCGCACTTCGCCGGCAGCCCGGAAATGCTCTGCCGGATGGCCCTTGTCCGCATCGAATCCGTAGCCGGCGGACATCTCCTCGGCCGCGCTTTCGTGCCCCATGCGTGACCTCGAGGCGAAAATAGGGTATCGTTTCAAGCAGGACGGGCTTCTTGCGCAGGCTCTCCGGCATGCGTCGTCGCTTTCGGCCGATTCCGCATCGATGTCGTACCAGAGACTCGAGTTTCTCGGCGATTCGGTACTCAACCTGTGTGTCGCCGAAGAGGTTTACAATCTATTCCCCGCAGCCGGCGAAGGCGAACTGACACGCGCCCGTTCATCACTGATCAACAACCGGAATCTCCACGAACTGGGGGTTCGGATCGGCCTGCCGGAAACCATGCAGACCGATCGCTCCGTTCGATCGAAAGGCGGGGGTGTCACTCCCAAGATGGTCGCCGACGTGGTCGAGGCCATTACGGGCGCAATCTTTCTCGACGGCGGATTCCTCTGTGCAAGAGCCTTTGTCCGCGATCATCTGCTTGCAGACACGGGCATCATCGATCTGACCGCGCGATTCGATGCGAAAACCCGACTGCAGGAATGGTGTCAGAAAAACCGGCACCTGCTGCCCGAATACAGCGTTCTCGAAGAATCGGGACCGCCGCATTCAAGAACATTCCGAATCAGGGTCACCGCCTGCGGTGAGCGATCCGACGCCGTCGGGTCGTCCAAGAAGGAAGCCGAGATGAACGCTGCAACCTGGTTGCTGGCGCTGTTCGAAAAGAAAGAGGGACAGAAATGACCACCGGAAAAGTATCCGGATTCGTTGCGCTGCTCGGACGTCCCAACGTCGGGAAATCCACGCTGCTCAATCGTATCCTCGGGCAAAGGATCGCCATCGTGACCCCCAAGCCCCAGACCACGCGCGACCGCGTCGCGGGTATCCATACGGACGACCGCGGGCAAATAATCTTCCTCGACAGCCCCGGAATCCATAAACCAAAGAAAGCGCTGAACGCCTACATGGTCCGGACCGCCGAGCGGATCGCGCTCGAATCCGACATCGTGCTGCATCTCGTGGACGACCGTTCGCCAAGGGAGGGCGAGGAAGAAAAGATGGTGCGCGGCATCATCGAAAACGTGACCGTCCCGCGGATGCTCGTACTCAACAAGTGCGACAGGATTCCCGAGGAAACCATCCTCAAGCGGTTGCAGGAGGCGATGGAAAGCGGGATCTACAAAGAGGTGTTCCCCATTTCTGCGCAATCCGGACGCGGCGTGGACCATCTCGTCGATACCCTTTTCAAAAAACTTCCCGAGGGTCCCCTCTATTATTCGGCGGACGACCTGACCGACCTGCCGATGCGTTTCATCGCAAAAGAGATCATCCGCGAAAAATTGTTCCACAAGCTTTCCAACGAACTTCCCTACAGCATCGCGGTGACCATCGAGGAATACAAGGAAGACGCGGCGGACGGCATTACACGGATCCGTGCCGAGATCTGCGTCGAACGCGACTCCCAGAAGGGGATCGTGATCGGCAAGAAAGGCTCCATGCTGAAGGATATCGGCACCGCCGCCCGGATCGAACTGGAAAAAGAAACTGGCGCCAAGGTGTTCCTCGAACTGTTCGTCAAGGTCGAGCGCGACTGGACCCGCAGCGAAACCCACCTGGAGCGGCTCGGATATGTCTAGTTCCCACTTCACCGTCGCACTGGTCGGACGCCCGAACGTGGGCAAATCCACGCTTTTCAACAAAATTACGGGCAAGCGGCGCGCCATTACCTTCGACGAGCCGGGGGTAACCCGCGACCCGGTCGCATTGCCGGTCGAGTACTACGGGAAACGCTTCGACCTCATCGACACGGGCGGGTTCACCTTCGGCGGAGAAGTCGAAGACCTCCTTCCGAAGATCCGGGGGCAGGTGCTCCGGGCTATTTTCGAGTCCGACCTCGTCCTGTTCATGGTCGATGCGCGCGACGGCCTCCTGCCGCTCGACCGCGAGATCGCCAAGATGCTCCGCGAGCGGACGAAGCCTTTTTTCCTGATCGCGAACAAGATCGACACGAAGGTGGGTGCGGCCGGTTATCGCGAATTCCACCAGATCGGGGTCGATCACCTGTTCTCGGTTTCGGCGGAGCACGGCGTCGGAGTCGACGACCTGCTTGATTCGATCGCGAACCTGGTCCCCGAAGAATCGACCGGCACGGAGGAACCCGACGATGTTCCCCGCATCGCGGTGGTGGGGCGCCCCAATGTCGGCAAATCCACGCTGATCAACGCGCTGGCCGGGTACGAACGCGTCATCGCATCCGAGATACCCGGAACGACCCGCGACGCGATCGATGTCTCGATCGAGTTCGGGGGCAAGAAATTCGTGTTCATCGATACGGCCGGCATACGGGCAAAACGAAAAACCGACTCCGTGCTCGAAAAATATTCGATCATCAAGAGTCTCGACTCGATCAAGCGGTGCGACCTGGCGGTGCTCATGATCGACGGTCCCCAGGGAATGAGCCACCAGGACAGGCAGGTTCTCAGGTACGTGCTCGACGAGGACCGCGCCGTCGTGGTCGCGGCCAACAAGAGCGACCAGTGGACAAACGAGGAAGTCCGGAAAGCCGGGATGAAGACGATCCAGGAAGGGCTCGAATACGCGACCTTCGCATCGATCGTCCCGATTTCGGCCCAGGACAAAAAGGGTATGGGCAACCTGTTCCGCCAGATCGCGCTCGGCGCCGACAACTTCTCCCGGCGCGTGCCGACCGGCATCCTGAACCGGATGGCGCAGACCTTCCTCTACAGCGTGCCCATTCCGTCGAAGCAGGGGCGCAACCGGGCCTTCTACATCACCCAGGTCAGCGTAAAACCGCCGACGTTCGCCGTGTTCGTCAAGAACCGGAAAGGGGTTCCCGAATCCTTTACGCGCTACCTGCTCAACCAGCTCCGGGACCGGTTCGGATTCGAAGGGTCTCCGGTCCGAATCGTCTACAAGGAACGATGACCCCTATTTATCACCGCTTCGTCACGGCGTTCGGGCGGGGGGTCGCCCATTTCTTCAAGAGCAACGGCCTTGTCTACAGCGCCGCTGTGGCATTCAACATGCTGCTGTCCTCGGTCCCGGTCCTGTTCCTCGTGTTCGCCGCCACAGCGCTGGTCATCGGGAAGAACGAGTTGCCGTATTCCCAGCTTTCCAACGTGCTGTCCGAGACGTTTCCGTACGGTGCGCAGGTTCTGGTACGCAACCTGCGAGGTCTCCTCCAGTCGGGCGCGACGTTCGGAATCGTCGGTACGGCGCTGCTGGTGTTCACGTCGTTTTCAGCCACCGATGCCGTCCACAAATCGCTTTCGGTCATGCTCGACATTCCCGACCAGAAGCACCTGGGACGCAGCGCCCTGTTCCACGTGGCGCTTGTCCTGACACTCACCGTCCTGACCGGCGCGGCGATCGTGACGCCCACCCTCTGGCGCGGCATCGCGTTCCTCATGAGTCAATTGCCCGAAGAGCTCGACGCCGTCATCCTGCTCATCCGCAACCTGATGTCCTGGCTCGTCCTCCCGACGCTCATTTTCCTCGGCGGATTGACCAGTTACCGGTATCTTTCGCCCACCGGGGTCCGCATGAAAAACGCTTTCCAGGGCGCGCTGTTTTTCACCGCGCTGGCCATCGCGATCAGGCACGGTTTCGTCTTTTACGTGGGCAAGTTCAGCAAGCTGAACATAATTTACGGTTCCTTGTTCAGCATCGTCAGCTTTATAATCGTTGCATACCTGTTTGCAGCCGCATTCCTGCTCGGCGCCAGCATCATCGGGGTGCTAGAAAAGGATGACGACAAGCACGACGACAGGACCCTTTCCACCTCTGCCGCCTGATCCGGAGCCGTCTTCTTGGGAAACGTTGCAGCCATCGATATCGGGACCAACACGATCCGGATGCTCGTCGCCACTCGCGAAAAGGACCGGTTCCGCCCCGTCTCACGTGTCCGGCGCATCACCTCGATGGGGAAATCGCTTTCCGATCGCGGCGTGATCGGGGACGCCGAATTCCAGGATTCCATCGAGGCGCTTCGGACTTTCCGGGCCGAAATGGACCGTCTTGAGGTGCGGCGTTACCGGGCATGCGGGACGGCGGCCCTTCGCCAGGCCGCCAACTCCGACCTGTTCCTTACGGCGGCCGGCAGCGCCGGCATCCGCGTCGAGGTCATATCCGCCGACGAGGAAGCCCGCCTTGCATGGACGGGCATGATGCAAGGCGCCGGATCGACCAAAGGCGTCGTGCTGATGGACATCGGGGGCGGAAGCACCGAGTTCACCGTGGGTCCCGAGCCCGGGCAATCGGTCAGCCTGCCGATCGGGGTGGTCGTCGCCTGGAGCGCCTTCAATCCATCCGACCCGCCCGAACCATGGCAGATCGCAACCATGAAACACTACTTTGCCGAACGGATCGAAACCGGGACGGCGTCGCTTCCCACCCGCGGCATCCGGCGGATGGTCGGTACGGCCGGCAGCTTCACGACGCTCGCAGCGCTGGACCAACGGATGAAGACATACCGCCCCGAACGGATCGACGGATATGTCATGACTCCCGAATCCGTGAGACGATGGACTGATAAGCTCTGCGTACTGACCGAGTCGCAACGGCTCGCGCTTCCCGGCATGGAGAAGGGACGCGAAAAATACATGATCCCCGGCATGCTCCAGGCGGTGGCCGCCATCGAGCGGTTCGGGATCAGGGAACTGGTCATCAGCGACTCCGGGTTGCTGGAAGGCATCATCGACGATCTCACCTGAACCACCCAAGGAGAGCACGCATGTCTACGAAAGGTTCAAACGATCCCCGCATCATCGAGGAAGGATTCACGTTCGACGACGTCCTTCTTCTTCCGATGGAGTCATCCGTCATACCGAAGGATGTCGACGTTTCCGTCATGCTGACGCCTGGCTTGAAGCTCAAGATTCCCGTCCTGAGTTCCGCCATGGACACGGTCACCGAGGCCGAAGCCGCGAT
>JANXPS010000086.1 GCA_025357175.1 Deltaproteobacteria bacterium
CCTGCGCCCGCTCGAGCACTTCGATTCCTTCGAGCCCCGGCATCCGGACGTCGATGAAAGCGGCGGCGTAATCCTTCCGGGTCAGCAGCGCGAGCGCCTTCTCGCCGTCTTCGGCCAGGTCCGGGTGGAAACCCATGGCCGTCACGGTTTTCTGGAGCACCCAGCGGATGCTCTCGTCGTCGTCGGCGATGAGGATGTTTTTCAAGTGGGGTCCTTGTCGGGCATCGGCTCTTTCCGGCTCTCCGGTTTTCTGGATTCGACGGGAAGGGATATTGTAACCGTCGTGCCTTCGCCCCGCACCGATTTGATGGCCAGCTTGCCGCCGTGGCGGGAAATCGCCTGGCGGACCATGACCAACCCGAGACCGGTCCCCTTGGGTTTCGTCGTGTAGAAGGGGAGGACAGCCTTGCGGAGATCCTCCCCGGACATGCCGATGCCGGTATCCCCGATGATGACGTCGAGAAAGGAGCGCTTCTTCCCGGCCCCGCGGCTCAGCCGGTAGTTGACGTTCATTCGCGCCTCGACCCGGACCGTCCCTTCGTCTTCGATCGCCTCGACCGCGTTCTTGAGCACATTGAGAAGCGCCCGGTAGATCGTGTCGGCGTGCCCGGATACATCGGGAAGGCTCGGGTCGACCTTCATCTCGAAACGGATTTTCTTCCCCTGCGATCGAACCTCGGCTTCGAGGAGCTCCTCCGCATCGCGAAGCAGCGGCAGAAGCCGGACGCGGCGGGGTGGGGGCGGCGTGCGCCCCATTTCAAGCATCTTCTCGATCAGTTCGTTGATCCGGCCCGCCTCCCGCAGGATCAGGCGGATTCCCTCGTTCCGCTCGGCCTCCGTGGTCCCGTGCCGAAGGATCCACTGCCCGGCCCCCAGGATGCCTCCCAGCGGATTCTTGATCTCGTGGGCGATGCCGTATGCGAGCATCTGGGTCTCTTCCGCACTGGTCGCCGCGCGTTCCTCCTGGCCGACCTGCGACAGGAACTCGGCGGACTTGATCGAGAGGACCGCCCCCTGGTTGTCACCCGTTTCGCCGGCGAGCGGCGACGCCCCGACGATGACGGGGAGCGTGGCGGCTCCTTCCCCTCCGGCATGGTGGGGAGCCGAAGGACGTGCAAGCTCGACGTCGAACGCTGTGACCGCGCTGCCTTCCTCCAGCGCCTTGCGCAAGATCCGGATCGTGACGGGGCTGCCGGCGAAAACGGTTCGGTAGTGGCGGCCTTTCAGGGCCTGCAGCGACCCGCGCAGGATTTCCTCGGCCGCCGGGTTGAGGTACACGAGCCGTCCCTCCCGCTCGAACACGAGGATGCCGAAGTTTACGGATTCGATCGTCTGCTGGAAGAGGCGGTTCAATAGAGTCGCTCCACGGCGTCGCGGAACGCCTCGAACGATGCGACGCGGACCACCTCGGCGCGGAATGCCGCCGCGCCGGGGATGCCGCGGCTGTACCAGGCGAGGTGTTTCCTCATTTCCACGATGCCGGCCTGCCCCAGGCGGGAAAATGTCTCCGCACCGTGGCGAAGGATCAGGGCACGTCGCGATTCGGGGGAGGGCGGAGGCAGCGCCGGGTGGCTTTCTCCGAATCCCCCGCCGAAGATCCACGGGTTGCCCAACGCGGCGCGGCCGATCATGACCGCGTCGCAACCGGTTTCGGCGACCATGCGCGTCGCGTCTCCGGGTCGCCGGACGTCGCCGTTGCCGATGACCACCCGGTCGGGGAAGGAGGCCTTGAGGCGGGCGATGTGCGACCAGTCGGCCTCTCCCGAAAACATCTGGTTGCGGGTTCTCGGATGCAGCGTCACAGCCGCGGCACCTGCCGCGAACGCTTCGCCCGCGACCTCGATGAAACACTCGGAGCCCTTGGCGAAGCCCGAGCGGATCTTGGCCGTCACCGGGATGCGCGACTGCCGGACGGCCTCGGAGACGATCCTGCCGCACAGCGAAGGGTCTGACAGCAGCGCCGCCCCCGAACCGCCGCCGGTGACCTTGCGCACCGGGCAGCCCATGTTGA
>JANXPS010000204.1 GCA_025357175.1 Deltaproteobacteria bacterium
GGTCGACCTGCTCGACGCGGCACCCTTCCCCGTCGACCTTCACGCGGTTTCCGCGCTGTGGAACAAGGGCAGCGTCGTGCGCTCCTGGCTGCTCGAGCTGGCCGAACGCGCGCTGGCCGAAGATCCGAAGCTGTCGAATCTTTCTCCCTACGTCGACGATTCCGGCGAAGGGCGCTGGACGGTCGAGCAGGCGATCGACTCGGCGGTTCCGCTGCCGGTCATCTCCGCCGCCCTGTTCACCCGCTTCGCTTCGAGGCGCGAGAACCCGTTCGGCGTCCGGCTGCTCTCCGCGCTGCGCAACCAGTTCGGCGGCCACGCGGTGCACGCGGCTTCCACCGAACCCGGAAAAGGCTGATCGTCCATGAGTGTTCCCGCCTGCCTGCTCGTGATCTTCGGCGCATCGGGCGACCTCACCGCCCGGAAGCTGGTCCCCGCGCTGTTCGATCTCCATCGCGAAGGGTTGCTGCCGGCGCCGTTCGCCGTGCTCGGCATATCCCGGACGCCGATGACGGACGAGGCGTTCCGCGACCGGTTGCGCACCGCGGCGGCCGAGTTCGGTTCCTCGCCCTTCGACCCCGCCGCATGGGACGCATTCGCGCCGAGACTGTTCTATCACCCGGCGGACGTCTCCGCCCCCGGGGCGTTCGGGCCGCTCTCGACCCGCGCGGCCGACCTGTGCGAAAAGGCCGGCATTCCCGGGAACGTGCTTTTCTACGCCGCGGTCGCCCCGAAATTCTACGCGCCGCTCGTTGCCGCGATCGGATCCGCGGGGCTGGCCGAGCCGTCGGAGGCCATGCCCGGATATCGCCGGATCATTATCGAGAAGCCGTTCGGCGAGAACCTCGAGAGCGCCCGGTCGCTGGCCCGCGAGGTGACCGCCGTCTTCCGCGAACCGCAGGTCTACCGGATCGACCATTATCTCGGCAAGGAAACCGTCCAGAACATGCTCGTTTTCCGGTTCGCCAACGGCATCTTCGAGCCGATCTGGAACCGCAACTACATCGAACACGTGCAGATCACCGTGGCCGAATCGATCGGCGTCGAGGGACGGGGCGACTACTACGAAGGAACGGGCGCGGTTCGGGACATGGTGCAGAACCACCTGCTCCAGCTGCTCGCGATGGTGGCGATGGAACCGCCCGTGTCGCTGGACGCGGACGACATCCGCGACGAGAAGCGCAAGGTGCTGCACGCGATCGAGCCGATCCCCCCCGAACTGCTCGGCCGCGCCTGCGTCCGGGGTCAATACACGGCGGGCATGTCGGGAGACAAGCCGGTTCCCGGCTACCGGGACGAAAAAAAAGTGGCGCCCGATTCGCGCACCGAGACTTTCGCGGCCTTCCGGTTCACGATCGGCAACTGGCGCTGGGGCGGAGTGCCGTTCTTCCTGCGCACCGGGAAGCGGATGGGGCGGGCCATTTCCGAAATCGCGATCCGTTTCCGCCCCGCTCCCACGTTGCTCTTCAGCGACACGCCGTGCGGACAGATGGAGTCCAACTGGCTGGTGATCAACGTCTCGCCCGACGAGGGGATCTACCTGCGATTCGTCGCCAAGGCGCCGGGACCCGACGTGTGCGTCCGGCCGGTCGAATTCTCGTTCAATTACCGGGAGACATTCGGAGCAAGGGTGCCGTCCCCCTACAGCCGGCTTCTGCTCGACGCGATGCACGGCGACGCGACGCTGTTTCCGAGGATGGATTCGGTCGAGGCGGCATGGTCGCTGCTCGAACCGTTCCTTTCGCGCTGGAAGTCCGATCCGGGCGCCGATCTGTTCAGTTACGAAGCCGGGACCGACGGCCCGCGCGAGGCCGAAATGCTGTTCGAGGGGACAAGGGGGGGATGGCGTTCGATATGAAGGGTGAACCGGTATTCCACGTGCTTCCGGATGCAGAGGCGTTGGCGCGAGCCGCGGCGGGCCGAATCCTGGGCGCCGTTCGCGAACGGCTGGCGGACCAGGCGCGCAAACGGAAGATGAACACGAAATTCCACATGGCGCTTTCCGGAGGAATGACGCCGAGAAGGGCTTTTGAACTGCTGGCGGCCCCTCCGTACGTCGATATCTTCCCGTGGGAGGACGTCCATTTCTGGCAGGTGGACGAGCGGTGGGTGCCGGACGGCCATCCGGAGAGCAATCGCCGCATGCTGCTCGACACGCTCCTTTCGCGCGTGCCAGTGCCGAAGGAGAACCTGCATTTCATCGACACGTCGTTGGCCTCCCCGGCCGACGCCGCCCGTACCTACGAGGCGGCGCTGCGCAGGGCGATTCCCGCCCCCAAGCGCGGCTTTCCCGCGTTCGACCTCGTCCACCTGGGACTGGGGGCCGATGGCCACGTCGCATCGCTCTTTCCCGATGCCCCGTCGCTCGAGGAAGCGTCGGCATGGGTGACGACGGGTTCGGGCGGAGAGCCGGAGATTCCGCGCGTGACGCTGACGCTTCCGGTGATCAACGCGGCGGCGGCCGTCCTGTTCGTCGTGTCGGGCGAGAGCCGGGCGGAGGCGCTCGAGCGGTCGATGGCCGGGGAAGCGATTCCGGGCGGCCTGGTTTCTCCCGAAAGCGGCACGTTGACGTTCCTGGCCGACGAAGCGGCGGCGGGCGAGGTCGAACGATGAGCACCCGGGCGGCGGCGTGATCATCCTGGCGGGCGATGTCGGCGGTACCAAGGTCAACCTGGCGCTCTTCCGCGCGAAAGGCGCCGCGGTCGTCCGGGAGGCGTTCGCGACTTACCGCAGCGCGGACTTCGATTCGCTCGAGTCCATCGCCCGGATCTTTTTGGCCGGGCAACCGCGCGTCGATCGGGTCTGCGTCGGCGTGGCGGGTCCCGTCTCCGACGGCCGGTCCCGGTTGACCAACCTGCCGTGGAGCATCGACGCCGAAGCGTTGCGCGAGGAGGCGGAGGCGAAATCGGCCACCCTGCTCAACGACCTGCAGGCCACGGCGTACGCCGTGCCGTTCACGCCGCCCGCCGGCTTCTCCGTCCTGCAGGAAGGCGCCGCGGAGCCCAACGGAACCGTGGCGGTCCTGGCCGCCGGCACCGGTCACGGCCAGGCGTTTCTCTTTCCGGGGGGGGCGGACCGCCTGGTGCCTTTCGCGACCGAGGGAGGGCACGTCGATTTCGCCCCGCGAGATTCACGCGAATCGCGGCTTCTCGCATACCTGCAGGCCCGACACGCCGGCCGGGTCAGCCTCGAACGGGTGGTATCCGGGCCGGGGCTGAAAAGCATCCACGAATTCCTGGCGGAGGACACGGGGCTTTCCGAAACCCCCGAGGTCGCTTCCCTGATGCGGTCCAGGGATTCGTCCGCGGTCATCGCCGAAAGCGGTCTCTCGGGGCGGTCCGCGCTTTGCCACGCGGCGCTCGCGATGTTCGTATCCCTGTATGGCGCGGCGGCGGGCAACCTTGCGCTGGTCCTCCTCCCGCGCGGCGGCGTCGTGCTCGGCGGCGGCATCGCACCGGCCATCCTGCCGGCCTTGAAGGAGGGGCCCTTCCTCGAATCGTTCCGGGACAAGGGGCGCTTCCGCCCGTTCCTGAAAGGCCTGCGCGTCTCCGTCCTCCTGGACCCGACCGCGGCCCTGACCGGTGCCGCGCACTACGCCCTGTCGGTGTGATTTTTTTCGCAAAATCGTCGGTTCCTGCAAGACACCGGGGAAAAAACGGCAATTATTTGATATAGTCCCGTCCCGGGGGTTCGCCATCGCATTCCAGAAAGACAGTCGCGTTGCGCCGGGTGTGTCCGACCGGGACGTCCCGCTCGCGTCCGTTCCGCGGATCGCGCGGGTGTGCGCCCTCGGGCTGGCGCTCGACGAGCTGCTGGGCGAGGTGTGCCGGGAACTGCTCAAGATCGGCCGCGCCGAGGCCTGCTGCCTGATCCTGTGCCCCGATGAATCGCAGCGCGGTTCCCTCCGGCACGTTTATGTCCCCGCGGAGGCGTCCGACCCGCGCGGCGCCTACCACGCCGGCCCCGACTGGGACCGGCTGGTCGACCGGCTTCTGGCGGAACACCTGCTTTGCGTGCCCGACATGCGCCGCCTCCCGGCCGCCGATCCGTTCCATGCGATCTATGCCAGCTATCCCGTCCGTTCCGCCCTTCTTCTCCCGTTGAAATTCGGCAGCAGGCTGCTTGGCGTGCTTGCGCTTCACACCTTCAGTGCGCCGGGATGCTGGGGCGAGGAGGAAACGTCCGCGCTCGACATGGCCGCGTCCATCCTGTCGGCCGCGCTCGAGCGGCGCCGGATGGAGGAGATGCTTCGCGCCTCCGAGGCGCAATACCGCTTTCTCGCCGAGCACGCCAACGATTTCATCTCGCTCCATGATCCGTCGGGGCGGTACGTCTACGCGAGTCCGTCCGCCTTCGAGATGGCGGGAATCCGTCCCGAGGTCATGATGAGCTGCCCGCTGTCGGCATTCATCCACCCCGACGACATTTCGGACGTGATGCTCGAGAACGGCCGCCTTGCCGAGGGCAGGGTTCGCTCCGTGACGCATCACTACCGGATGCGAAGGCGCGACGGCAGCCATTTCGACGTCGAGTCGGTGGCCTCGGCCATTTCCGGGGATGGCGAGCAAGCCGGCCGGATCCTGCGGGTCACGCGCGATATTTCCGAGCGCAAGCAGATGGAACGGCGCCTTTTCGAAAGCCGGAAGCTCGAAACGATCGGCATGCTGGCCGGCGGCGTCGCCCACGAGTTCAACAATCTGCTGGTGGGCATCAACGGGTCGGTCGAGATGCTCAGTCTCCTGCTGACCGGCAATCACGAGGTCGCGACCTACCTCGACATGATCTCCCGGATGGGCAATCGCGCGGTCGAACTGACCCACCAGCTCCTGGCCTACGCGCGGCAAGGAAAATACAGCCCCGTGCCGCTTTCGCTCAACAAGGTTGTTGGCGACAACATTCCGGTGCTCAAGACTTCGCTGGCGCCCACCGTCGACCTGGCGGTCGTCCTCGCGGAGGGACTGCCTCCGGTGATGGGCGACATCGCCCAGGTCAAGCAGGTGGTGATGAGCCTTTGCCTCAACGCGGCCGAGGCGATGCCGGGGGGCGGGACGCTCTCCATCCGGACGCGCGTCGAGGAGGGCGCTCCGGCGGTCCGCGCCGGCGCGGCGCTCAAGAAGAGCCGTCGATCCGGGCATGCGGTCGAGGGCCCCTGCGTCGTCCTCGAGGTATCCGACAACGGGTGCGGGATGGACGAAAAGACGCTCGAGCGGATATTCGAACCGTTCTTCTCGACCAAGTTCGTCGGGCGCGGGATGGGGCTCGCGGCGGTTCGCGGCATCATCGACAGCCACCAGGGCGAAATCGCCGTCGAATCCGAGCCGGGGGCGGGCACCCGATTCACCGTTCGCCTTCCGGTGCTCCAGGTCTGCGTCCTCGACGCGCAGGAGGCGCAGGCGACCACGGCGGTTCCCGTCGATCAGAATCATTGCGGGAGGGGTCTCGTGCTGGTTGCGGACGACGAGCAGGACGTTCGCATGGTCGTGCGGGCGATGCTCGAGTCGCTCGGCTACGAAGTGCTCGAGGCGGCCGACGGCGCCGACGCGGTCGAGCTGTTCCGCGCCCGTCATGCCGACATCGCACTCGTCCTGCTCGACCTGATGATGCCCCGCATGACCGGCGACCAGGCGTTCGCCGAAATGCGCCGGATCGACCCGGCCGTGAAAGCGCTTCTCGCCAGCGGTTACGACGAGAGCGGACGGGTGGGCGAGATCGTTTCCGGAGGATTCGGGGGTTTCCTCCAGAAGCCTTTCCGCCGGGGCGAACTGGGTCGCAAGATCGTGTCCGTCCTCGGCCCCCCCCTTCCGTGATATAGTTACCAATCCAAAGTCCACAATTATCTTCAATAAAGGAGAAAGCGATGTTGAAACGGGAGGAGTGCGTCCTCTATAGCGGCGGAGCCAACGGCGCCGAGTGTGCGTTCGGCGAACTGGCGGAGCGGTTCGGGATCGAGGAGATCAATTTCACCTTCGACGGCCACAAGATCGGTCGCGACCGGGGCGTCCGGGTGCTGTCGCGCGACGAACTGCTCAAGGGCGAGGTCAGCCTCGCCTACGTCTCGAAATTGATGCACCGCGACTACACCGATGCGCCGCTCATCCGGAAGGTGCTCCAGACCATCTGGTACCAGGTCAACGCCGGCCAGGAGATCTACGTCATTGGCTGGATCCAGCCGGACGGAACGGTCAAGGGCGGCACCGGCTGGGGCGCCGAGTTCGCCAAGCTGTGCAACAAGCCGATCTTCGTGTTCGACCAGGAGAAGAACGGGTGGTTCACCTGGCGCGAAGACGCCTGGGTTCCGGTGACCGAAGAAAAGGGCCCGGTCATCCGGCACGCTCATTTCACGGGCACGGGCACGCGCTTCCTCGAAGACAACGGACGCGCCGCCATTGGCAGGCTCTTCGAACGCTCTTTCGCGGCAGACCATGTCTGAGGCGGGCAAGGTGGTCTCCGACAAAATCCGCAACATCGCCATCATCGCCCACGTCGACCATGGCAAGACGACGCTGGTCGACGCGATGCTCAAGCAGAGCGGCATCTACCGCGACAACCAGGTCGTGGTCGACCGTGTCATGGACTCGAACGACCTCGAGCGCGAAAAGGGCATCACCATCATGGCGAAGAACCTCT
>JANXPS010000309.1 GCA_025357175.1 Deltaproteobacteria bacterium
GGTCGCACGCGGCGATGGCGGCTTCGCACAAAAGCCACAGGACGAGGTTGACGGGGCGCGGATAGCGCTGCCTGCATGCCTGCGCCAGATCCTGTCCGGAGACCATCCCCAGACGGGCAGAGAGGCCCTGCAGGAGAATCGCCATCGCGTTGGACATGACGAGGACCCATATCAGGGAGTAGCCGTACCGGGAGCCGGCGGCGATGTCGGTCGCCCAGTTGCCCGGATCCATGTAGCCGACGGAAACGAGGTAGGCGGGGCCCGCGAAGGCGAACAGCCGCCGGAGCACGCCCTGATGCTGCGGAATCGCGACCGACTCGTGAACCTCGGAAAGCGACTTGTCAGCCTGCATGGGCCACGGGACTACTCTCCGTCATCGTCGGGGAACGCCGGCAGCGACAGCGTGAAGGCCACGCCGCCGCCGGGCAGGTTCTCGACCGACAGGTGGCCGTCGTGCTGGTCGGCGATCCTCGAGCAGATCGAGAGTCCGAGGCCGGTGCCCTCGTCGCGAGTCGTGAAGAAAGGGTCGAAGACGCGCTCGAGTTCGGCTTCCGGAATCGGGGGACCCGTATTGGCCACCCGGACGAAGACCCTCCACTCGCCAGCATGCTGCAGACGGCCGATCGCGATGGAGAGCGTACCGCGGCCTGCGGGCGTCATCGCCTGGATGCCGTTGAGCGCGACGTTGAGCAGCAACTGGACCAGCTGGTCGGGATCGCCCGACACGACGGGAAGCGGATCCTTGATGCACGGCGCGGTGTCGATGGTCACGCCGTGGCGGCGCGCCTGCGTGTCGACCAGCTCGACGACGCGGTCCACGACCTCGCGGAGATCGATCGGACGCCGGTCGGGCGGGGACGGTTTGGCGAAGGAAAGGAACCGGTCGGCCACCTGCGACAGCCGGTCGATCTCGCCCATGTGCAGGTCGAGCATCCGCCGCTCGGGCGTGCCTTCCGGAACCACGTCGCGCAGGATTTCGGCGGTTCCCTTCATCGCGTGCAGCGGATTCTTGATCTCGTGGGCGATCCCGGCGGTCATTTCGCCGAGAGCCCCCAGCTTTCCCGCGCGGATGAGCTGCTGCTCGGCGCGCCGGTGCGCTTCGAGCGCCGTCGACAGCGCATTCGCCAGCCGCTGCGCCTTTCCCCGCTCGCGCCGTTCCCGGTCCACCAGCAGTCCGGCGACGATGGCGACGCCGTTGTAGAGGAACACTTCGAGACCTTTTTCGATCGCACCTCCGGGATCCCGTGCGATGAGGCTGCCGAACGCGTGCGGAAGGTAGACGATGGATGCGAAAACCGAAAGCGCGATCGCGCCGCGCGATCCGGCCGCGAACGCGGCGAACAGGATCGGCAGGTAGTAGAGGCGCCGGAGCACGTCGTGGACCCAGTGATATTCCGGGCCGGTCGCGTAATGACCGACGGTGATGGCGAGGCAGGGAAGCCAGGCGGCGAAAAGGATGCGCGGGGAGAACAGCGGCCGCAACTCGTCCGTTATGGATGCGCGGATCCCTCGGGGCATCCCGGAACGCTTGATTTCCGGGGAATCTCGGGTGACGCCGGGAGGGGTGATGTTCCTGGACATCAGCCCTCCCTTTGTATTCCGTGCTTTTCGATGCGATAGACGAGGATGTGGCGCGGTATCCGCAGGTAAATGGCTGTCTGCGCGATGTTGCCGCCCTTGAGCCGGAGAGCCCGTTCGATCACCCGCTTCTCGAGGTCGACGAGCGAGAGCCCGTCGGCCGGAAGCGCAGGCCACTCGTCGCCGGGCGCGGATTCGGACTCCGGCCCGCGGCGGACGCCGGGCGGCGCGGGCGGGAGATCGGATTGCGACAGTTCGTCGCCGACGCACAGGACGGCCATCCGTTCGCAGGCGTTCTTGAGCTCGCGCACGTTCCCGGGCCACGGCCTGCGGACCAGCTCGGCCATCACGCCGGGCGGGATCGACAGTTCGCGGCCGGCCGCGAACCGCGCGAGAAAATGTTCGGCCAGCGCGGGAATGTCGTCGGGCCGTTCACGAAGCGGCGGCACGCGGAGCTCGACGACGTTCAGGCGGTAGTACAGGTCTTCCCGGAACGCCCCCTGCCGGATCCGTTCGGGCAGATCGCGATTGGTCGCAGCCACGACGCGCACGTCGACGGCGACCGGCACGTCCGCCCCGACGACGTCGACCATCCGTTCCTGAAGCGCCCGCAGCAGCTTGGCCTGGAGCGGCAGCGGGATCTCGCTCACTTCGTCGAGAAAAAGCGTGCCTTTTTCGGCCTGGCGGAATCGACCGGCCCGGCTCTTGACCGCCCCGGTGAACGCGCCGCGCGCGTGTCCGAAAAGTTCGGATTCCAGCAGCTCGTCCGGCACCGCCGCGCAGTTGACCGCGACGAACGGCCCCTGGGCCCGCGGAGAACGGACGTGGATGCGCCTGGCGACAGCCTCCTTGCCGGTGCCGCTCTCGCCCGTGACCAGCACCGTCGCCTCCGAGCGGGCCACGCGGTCGACCATCTCGATCAGACGCGACATCGGGGACGAGACCGAAACGATCGCGTGCTCGACGCCGGACGCCCGGATCCGCAGGTCGCGCAACTCGTCGGCAAGTCTGCGCCGTTCGAGCGCCTTCCCGACCGAGAGCAGCAGCTGGTCGCGGTGGAACGGCTTCCCGATGAAGTCCCAGGCGCCTTCGCGCATCGCCTCGACCGCGGTGTCGACGTTTCCGAAGGCGGTGATGACCAGGACCGGCACTTCCGGAGCCCGCGCCCGGACGGCCCGCAGGACATCCATGCCCGAGACGCCCGGCATCTTGAGGTCGGTGACTACGAGGTCGAACGATTCCGGCAGGAACGCGGCGAGCCCCTCGCTTCCGTCGGCGGCGGCATGCACCTCGTAACCCGCCTTGCGCAGGTTGAACAGGGCGACCTCCCGCCCCGCGAGATCGTCGTCGATGAAGAGAATCCGTCCGGGCACCGGGAACGCCCGCGCTACTCGACCGGGACCACCGCGCTCAGGATGCCCCTGAGATCGCCCGCCTTGTAGTCCAGCGCCTTGTCGTCGGGATATTTCTCTTCGAGCGCCTTGAGCACGTCGGCGGACAGCGCCGCCTTCTCGCCGTGGCAGGGGATGCAGGAAGCGCTTGTCACGATCGGCTTCACGTATCGGAACACGGGCTTTCCGTCGAGCTTTTCCTGGCGGATCTCGTCGGATGGCAGGCTGCCCTCCTTCGCGAACCGCTCGAAGCGGGCCAGCGCCTCCTGCTCGAAAACATCCGGGGCGTTGGCGGGATTGCGCAACCGGGTGGATGTCCGCTTGAGGCGGATGCCGGTCGTCGTCTCGACCTCCTTGGCCACCGTCAGCGCCTGGTAGTAACACTGGGGGAGCGCTCCGCCTGCCCCCTTCTCTTTCACGTTCTCGTTCAACTGGTCACGAAGCGTGTCGGTCAGCACGTTGGCCGCCCGCCGTCCCTTTGCCAGCGCCTCTTCCTCGGAAGTCGCCGCCCCCGCGGCCCCTCCGAAAACCAGAACGGCCGCGCCGACCATCGCGATTTTCCTCACCATGACGCCCTCCCCCGCCGGTTAGCGGCCGGCACCGATTGTGGACTGTATACGCGCATTCTAGCGCATATTCGCCCATTTCCGGAGACTAGCCCGCATCGCTGTGCTATTTTTCAAGAGATACCCGCACCGAAAGGATTCACCTTGAAAAAACGGATGCCCACATGGAAGGGGGTTCTCCTCTTCCTGTCGATCCTGGGCCCCGGGATCATCACCGCCAACGTGGACAACGACGCGGGCGGGATCACCACCTATTCCCTGGCAGGCGCGCAGTTCGGCTATTCCCTGCTCTGGACGCTCGTGCCCATCACGGTCGCCCTGATCGTGGTCCAGGAGATGGTCGCGCGCATGGGCGTCGTGACCGGCAAGACGCTCGCCGACCTCATCCGCGAGAAGTTCGGCGTCCGCTCGATGTTCTACCTGCTGATCGCGCTGCTCGTCGCCGACCTCGGAAACACCGTCGCCGAATTCGCGGGCTGGGCCTCCGCCCTCGAGATTTTCGGGGTCAGCAAGTACATCTCGGTCCCGATCGGCGCGGCCGCGGTCTGGTTCCTCGTCGTCAAGGGAACCTACCGGGTCGTCGAGAAGATCTTCCTCATCGCCTGCACGATCTACTTCACCTATATCGTCTCCGCCTACCTGGCTTGCCCGCCCTGGGGGACGGTCGGCCGGGAACTCGTCACGCCCCACCTGCAAACGGACGGCGCCTACCTCATGATGATCATCGGCGTCGTCGGCACCACGATCGCGCCCTGGATGCAGTTCTACCTGCAGTCCGCAGTCGTCGAGAAGAACATCAAGATCGAAGACTACAAGTACTGCTGGACCGACGTCGTGGTCGGATGCATCGTCACCGACGTCGTCGCGCTCTTCATCATCGTCGCCTGCGCGGCGACGCTGCACGCCAAGGGGATCAAGATCAACGACGCCAAGGATGCCGCGGTCGCCCTCGCGCCGCTGGCGGGAATCTACGCATCGAAACTGTTCGCCATCGGACTGGCGAACGCCTCGCTGTTCGCCGCCTCGATCCTGCCGCTGGCAACCGCCTACTACGTGTGCGAAGGGATGGGCTGGGAATCGGGCATCGACAAGGATTTCCGGAGCGCCCCGCAGTTCTTCTGGCTTTACACGGGGCTCATCGGCATCGGCGCCTTCCTGGTCATGGTCCCCAACGCGCCGCTGCTGATGATCATGTTCCTCTCGCAGGTCGTCAACGGCATGCTGCTGCCGTTCGTCCTCATCTTCATGCTCAAGCTGATCAACGACCGGGAGCTGATGGGGAACTACGTCAACGGGAAGGCGTTCAACGCGATCGCGTGGGCGACCACCTGGATCATGATCGTGCTGACGGTGCTTCTCGTCATCGTCACGATCTTCCCGGGGCTGCCCGCCCTGGTCGGGCTCTAGAACGTCATGCAGGCGCAAGCCGGGACATCCTGCTTCCTGGCCGTATTCTCCCTGAACCCGACGGAGGCGAACGAAATCGCGGGGGCGGTCAAGGCGTTCGGCGCGAATTGCGAGGTTGCCCTGACCCCGGCCCGGCTGCGGGAAATCCTGATCGAGACAGCTTGCAACGGCCTGCTTCTGAGCTTTCCCTCCATGATCCGCATCGATGCCGCGGGGAAGGCGCTGATCCGGACGCTCGAACAGATTTATCCGACGGCCCGCGCCAAGTGGAAGCCATCGGAAAGCTCATTTTCCGTCATGTCCACGCATGGTTCGATGGCGCGCACCCTGCCCGAATTCCTTTCCTCCTGCGCCGTCTTTCCCGCCCGCCGGATTCGCCGCAACGAACGAATCGCCAAGACGCTCAACGTCCTGCTCTTCTCCGAAGACGGGTACGAGGACGCGGAGCAGACCTTTTCGCTCGATCTGTCCGCCGGCGGTTCGCTTCTGCACTCGACCGGCGACTGGCACATCGGCGACATCCTGTACCTTTCCTTCCTCGAACTGCCATGGGAAACCCCCGTGAAGGCGGAGGTCCGGCACGTGTTTCCCTGGGGGATCCCCTTCCACGCGCGCAGCGTCGGTGTCCGGTTCGAAGGGATGGCGCCCGAACACCTCGAAAACCTGAAGTTCCTTTTGCACGGGAAAAAGGGCTAGCCCGGTCGAACCGTCCCGCCGGCTACATCCTCCGGCGGCGTTTGCGGGAGGCGGGAGGCAGCAGGAGGTCGACGACGTCGTCGACCGTGATGACGCCGAGCAGGCAATTGTCGTCGTCGACGACCGGCAGCGCCAGCAGGTTGTATTTCGAAATCAGCTCGGCGACGGCCTGGTGGTCGGACTCGGGGCGCACGGTGATCAACTTGCGGTGCATGACCTCGTCGAGCCGCTTCGACGGATCCGAAGAAAGGATCGCCTCCTTCAGCCCGAGCACGCCCAACAGTTTCTCGTCCTCGATCACGTACATGTAGTAGACGGCCTCGATATCCGGCGCATCTTCCTTGAAGCGGCGCATGGCCTCGCCTACGGTGGTTTCGGGCGGGTATTCGAGATAGTCGTTCGTCATTAGGCCGCCGGCGGTGTCGTCTTCGTGGTGCAGCAACTCGTGGACGTCCTCGGCTTCCTCCTTCTCCATCAGCCCCAGGATTTCCTGCGCCTTCTCGGCGGAGAGGTCGGCGATGACGTCGGCGGCCTCGTCGGGGGGCATACGCTCGATGATGTCGGCCGCCTGCTCGCCATCCATGTCGGCGATGATGTCGGCCTGCACCTCGGGCTCGAGCTCGTGCAGCGCCTCGGCCGCGGTCTCGAGGTCGAGCTTCTCGAAGAACTCGGTGCGCTCGTCGGGCGCCAGGTCGCTGATGATCTGGGCGATGTCGGACGGGTGCAGGTCGGACATCGCATCCCGGGTGACCGACAGCGTCAGCCGGTCGAGCTTGGATTCGAGCGGCTGGATGACGGACCACGGGATGAGCTGGTGGCGGAGCGGGTGGCGGATCGCGCGGAAGAAGCCCTCCCCGCGACGCTCGATGCCGAGGCGCCGCAGCAGGCCGCGCATGCCGACATCGACGTCGGTCAGGCAGGCGTTCCCGCCTTCGTCGGTCAGCTTGACATCGTTGACCCGGACGACCTTGGCGCCGTTGATGTCGACGATCTGCTTGTCGAGGATGTCCTTGGCGATCAGCAGCCGGTCGGGGGACGGAACGTACTCGGAGAGCGCGTCCTCGGGCTTGTGCGAGGAGATGATGCGCCGGTTGAATATCGCGATGTCTTCCCAGGGGAGGAAGCGCTGCGTCTTGTTTCGTTCGAGGACGATGCCGACCGCGCGCGGGAAGGGGCCGCCGCCCTCGACCGCGATGTCGCGCACCTTGCCCATCTCGTCGCCCTTCGGGTCGAGCACCGACTTGCCCAGTACGTCCGCGACGAACACTTCCCCGATCAGCGACATGTCGGTCCCTCCCGTTTCATCCGTTTTCCGGACGATGGTCTACTCTACGGAGCGCCTTGAGCGAGGTCAAGGAACGGCTTTTGCCGTTGGGCGATAGTGCTAATCTAATACAAGTACCGCAACCTCGAGGAGCCTTCATCCGCATGAGCCACCGAAATTCTTATCGCTCCCTCCCCCTCGTCCGATGGGGCGTGCAGGGCGCCTACCTGCTTTTCTGCCTCGGCATCGGAATCGAATTCGCGCGCTTCCACGGACAGATTCTCGCCGGAGGCCCGGTCACCGCGCACCGCCCGGGCGCGATCGAGGCGTTCCTGCCCATCAGCGCGCTGATGGGGCTCAAGCGGTTCCTGTTGACGGGGCAGTACGACGCGATCCATCCGGCGGGGCTTACGATCTTCATCGCGGCGCTGCTATCGGCCTTTTTCGCCCGGAAGGTGTTCTGCTCGTGGGTGTGCCCGGTCGGCACCCTGTCGCGCGGGATCGAATGGCTGGGCGGGAAGACGCTGTGGCGAAAACGGAAGGCCGACACGCTCGTCCCGACCTGGCTCGACCGGTCGCTGATGTCGCTGAAATATCTGCTGCTGGCTTTTTTCGGCTGGATCGTGCTGGTTCGGATGGATGTTCCCGCGATCGAGGCGTTCATGTTCGGGCAGTACAACGTGGCGGTCGACGCGAAGATGCTGCTCTTCTTTACCGACATGTCGCGCACCGTGGCCATATCGCTTGTCGTGCTGGCCGCGCTGTCGTTCGTCGTCAAGCATTTCTGGTGCCGCTACCTGTGCCCTTACGGCGCGATGCTCGGCCTGTTCTCGTGGCTGTCGCCGCAGAAGGTCGTCCGCGACGCCTCCGCCTGCATCGACTGCCGCGCCTGCACCCGCACGTGCCCGGCCGAGATCACCGTGCACCTGAAGGCCGCCGCGGCCACGCCCGAGTGCACCGGCTGCCTGTCGTGCGTCGCCGCCTGCCCGGTCGAGGACTGCCTCACGGTCGGCCGGAAGGGGCGCGCCGGCTGGTCGCCCTGGCTGCTGCCCGCCGCGGGGCTCGGCACGATCCTGCTGATCTGGGCGGCGGCCAGGCTTACGGGTCACTGGAACCACGCGATCCCGCTGCCCGACCTCGCGGAGGCCTACCGGCAGGCGGCGTCGCTCGCGCATCCGTAGGAAATCGGCGAGAACCGCAAAGCTAGATGATGTCGTTGTCGTTCGCGGCCGGTTGTGCGTCTTCCGGCGAAGCGGGACCCGGAGGCGCCGCGATCGGATTGTCGAGCGAAAGGCCCGGCGGCAGCGGCTCGACCGGCGGCGGGGCGGCGAGCGCCTTTTCGACTTTCCGCTCGAGGCCGGAGAGGTTCGGCCTCTCGGCGAGCGCCTGCGCGAGCTGCTCCCGCGAGATCATGCCCGCCGCCGCCATCCGGCGGAGGATCCGCGTCGACCGGACGAGCACCTTGTCCATCTTCTTGTACGGGTTGAGCACCTTCGGGCCAGGCAGCATCGCCGCGAAGAAGGCGCACTCGCGCACGGTCAGCGCCGAGGCGGGCTTGCCGAAGTAATAACGCGCCCCCTCCCCGATCCCGTAGACCATCGGTCCCAGCTCGACCACGTTCAGGTAGAGTTCGAGCACGCGCGCCTTGCTCAGCTCCCGGTCGAGCCGGCGGGCCAGGTAGATCTCCTTCACCTTCCGCGTGATCGTCCGCTCGCGGGACAGGTACAGGTTCTTCGCGAGTTGCTGCGTGATGGTGCTGCCGCCGCGCGCGAACTTCCCCTTCTTGATGTCGTCCTCGATCGCC
>JANXPS010000015.1 GCA_025357175.1 Deltaproteobacteria bacterium
GACCGACTCGAGGAAGAAGGCGACGGTCGCCTCGATCGCCAGCGGCGCCCCGAATATGTCGCCGACGTATTTCGAATACTCGGCCCAGTTCATGCCGAACTGGAACTCCATCGTGATGCCGGTCACGACCCCGAGCGCGAAGTTGATGAGGAACAGCTTTCCCCAGAACTTCGCCATCTTCAGGTACAGCTCGTCGCCGGTGCGGACGTAGCGCGTCTCCATCCAGGCGACCAGGATGGAGATGCCCAGCGTCAGCGGAACAAAGATGAAGTGGAACATGCAAGTGACCGCGAACTGCAGCCTGCTCAGAGCCAGGACATCCATCGGAACCCTCCCTCTATTTTGTCTTTGCCAATTCCGCGATCGTCACGCAATCGAGAATGGAGACGACCTGCGTCTGTACGCGCTTCCAGACCGGGTGGACGCTGCAAGAGCGGTCGCGGCCGCAGGAACCCTGCCCCGTGAGGCAGCGGTTCGGCACGATCGGCCCCTCGACCGTCTCGACGATTTCGCGCAGCGTGATGCCGGATGCGGGCCTGGCCAGCGTGAATCCGCCTTTCATCCCCCGGGACGACCGGACGATCCCCCGCTTCGCGAACAACTGGAGGATCTTGGCCATGAAAGCGGGCGGGGCGTCGGTGGACGCGGCGAGATCGCCCAAAAGCACCATCTCGCCCGGCGGATGCTGCGCCAGGCAGACGATGCCCCGGATCGCGTATTCCCCTTTTCTGGTTAGCTCCATCATTGAAATGCGGGCTAGAGGACGGGGTGGACGATGCTTCCGTCGCGAGGGCATTTCTTCGGGCCTTCGCATTCGACCTTGCACGGGTCGATGTGGGTGACGACGTTGGCGTTTCCAAGGAGAGCGCCGATTTCCTTTTCCAGGTGGTCTGCGACCGAGTGGGCGTCCTCGACCGTCGCCTCCCGGCAGAGGACCACGTGGAGATCGACGTGGCACTCGGAGCCGGCGCGGCGGGTGCGGAGGTCGTGGTAGTCGACGAGCATCGGTTTGTGCGATTCGATGACCTCCCGGATGCGCGCCACGGTCTCGTCCGGCAGCGTCCGGTCGAGCAACTCCTGGGCGGCTTCGAACAGCAGCTTTCCCGCGGCATATAGGATGTAGATGCCGACGAGAAGCGCGATGCCGGGGTCGATCCATTTCCAGCCGGTGAACCGGAAGACGACGAGCGCGGCGAGAATGCCTCCGTTGGTGTAGACGTCGGTGGCGAAGTGGAGCGCATCGGCGGTCAGCACGCTCGATCCGGTTTCCCGCCCGACCCGGCGCAGGTAGCGCGTGATGGCCAGCGACGCGAATACGCCCACCAGCATGATCGCGATGCCGCCGTCGGCGGACTCGGGCGCCTTCCCGGAGAGGAGCCTGGTGTAGCCCTCCCGCATCACCCATACCCCGGTATACGCGATCACCGCCCCCTGGAAAAGGGTCGCGAGCGCCTCGACCTTGCCGTGCCCGTACGGATGCTTGGCATCGGGCGGTTGCATCGACTGGCGGATCGAGAAGAGGTTTACCGCCGACATGAAAATGTCGGCCAGCGAATCGAACGCGGAGGAAAGCACCCCGAGCGAGCCGGTGAACAGGCCCACCGCAAGCTTGGCCGCGCACAAGCCGACGGCTGAGGAGATCGATACGATTCCCGCCCGGACCCGCCGGTCGATCCCCTTGCCGGCACTCATCCCGCAGGCTCCTGTTGCGTCAGGCAATGGAGCGTGCCGAAGCCCCACACGAGGTCCACGGCGTGGATGCCGACGACCGGGCGATTCGGGAACAGTTCGCCGAGGATGCCAAGGGCGACGCGATCGTTGGGATCGTTGAATGTGGGCACGATGACGGCGTTGTTCCCGATGTAGAAGTTGGCGTAGCTGGCGGGCAGCCGTACCCCGTCGAACGAGAGCGGCGCGGGCATCGGCAGGGGCACGACTTCGATCCGCCCCCCGTTCTCGAGACGGGCCCCGGCAAGACGCTCCCGGTTCTCGCGGAGGGCCGGGTAATTTTCGTCCGCCTCGTTTTTTTCTTCGCACAAAACGACCGTCGCCTCGTTGACGAAGCGGCACAGGTCGTCGACGTGGCCATGGGTATCGTCGCCCGCGATCCCTTTGCCCAGCCAGAGGATATTCCGGACTCCCAGGTGGTCTCGCAACGCCTGTTCCGTCGCGGTTTTCGAGAGGCCCGGGTTGCGAACCTGCGTTCGCGTGTCGAGCAGGCACTCCTCGGTGGTCAGGAGCGTGCCGCGGCCGTTGACGTCGATCGCACCGCCCTCGAGCACGAACGGCCTGCCCGAATCGGGACGCAGCGCGGGCAGGAGCGGCACCTTCACCGCCTTCGCCCCGCGTGCATGCGTCTTCGCATCCCGCTTCCAGTTGTCGTATTTCGCCCAGGCGTTGAAGCCGAAATTCACGACGGCTTTCTCGGGCCGCTTGCCGCTCTTGCGGACGAAGATCGGCCCCATGTCCCGCGTCCACCCGCGGTCGGTCGGGAAACGGAAGAACTCGACGCGCGACGGATCGACTCCGGCACGGTCGAGCACGCGGCGCGCCTTCCCCTCGTGCCGCTCGTCCCCGACGATGATCCGGACGACCTCGCCCGGCGCCAGCATCCGGACGATTTCGCCGAACACCCAGGGAATCGGGGAAAACTTGCCCGGCCAGTCCTCGGGGTTGTGCGGCCAGCCGATCCAGGTCGCCTCGTGAGGCTCCCACTCGGCCGGCATCCGGTAGCCGTTCGATGCGGGCGTTTCCGGCGGAGCTGCGGTCACCGGCGCCCCCCGAACGGTTCGTTGTCGAGAAAACGGGCGGTGAGAGGCGCGTATGCGTCGATGCGGCGGTCGCGCAGGAACGGCCAGTTCCGCCGGACATCCTCGATGCGCGCGCAGTCGACCTCGGACACCACGATTTCCTCGTGCCCGGTCGACGCTTCCGCCACGAGCCGTCCCTGCGGATCGGCGAGGAACGACGTGCCCCAGAAGTCGATCCCGGCACCTCCGTCCGGGGGCAGCTCGTGCCCCACCCTGTTGACGGCGGCGACGTACATCCCGTTGGCGACCGCGTGCCCACGCTGCACGGTGAGCCACGCATCGCGCTGCGCGGCGCCCTGTGCGGCCTTCTCGGCCGGGTGCCATCCGATCGCGGTCGGATAGACGAGCAGTTCGGCGCCGAGCAGCGCCGTCAATCGTGCGGCCTCGGGGTACCACTGGTCCCAGCAGATGAGCGTCCCGATCGCGCCGAAGCGGGTGCGGAAACAGCGGAATCCCAGATCGCCCGGCGTGAAGTAGTATTTTTCGTAATAGGAAGGATCGTCGGGGATGTGCAT
>JANXPS010000098.1 GCA_025357175.1 Deltaproteobacteria bacterium
GAAAAGCACCGCGGCCGTCCACTTCCAGGTCGTGACGGACGTGTTCCGGGACAGCTCTTCGTGGAGACGGGCCTCGTCGATCCGGGAGAGTTCGCCGTCGCTCACGTTCCGCCTCCCTTGACCCGCTTGAGGTAGGTCACGCTCGGTTCGGTTCCCAGGTGTTCCATCAGCCGGAAGCGGCGCAGGTTGCGGACGGCGCGGGAAACCTCGCTGTCGGGGTCGTTGAGGTCGCCGAAGAGCAGCGCGCCCGGGGGGCACGTTTGGACGCAGGCCGGCACGACTTCGCCGTCGCGCAGTGCGCGGTTCTCGGTGGACGCCTGCTCCTTGGCCCGCCGGATCCGCTGGATGCAGAAGGTGCACTTCTCCATGACGCCCCTGGAACGGACCGAAAGGTCGGGGTTCAACTGCTCGTCGAGCGGTCCTTCCCACTTGTTGTCGAACCAGTTGAAGACGCGGACCGAATAGGGGCAGTTGTTGGCGCAATAGCGCGTCCCGACGCACCGGTTGTAGACCATCGCGTTGAGGTTCTCTTCGTTGTGGTAGGTCGCGTAGACGGGGCAGACCGGCTCGCACGGCGCCTTCCCGCAATGCATGCAGGGGACGGGAATGTGGACCGACTCGGGCCGCGGCCACCCGCTCTGCCAGTAGCGGTTGACCCGGATCCAGTGCATCAGCCGACCCTTTCCGGCCTGATCCTCGGAAGTGATCGGGACGTTGTTCTCGGCGCTGCACGCCACCATGCACGCATTGCACCCCGTGCATCGGTCGAGGTCGATCGCCATCCCCCACTTGTGTCCGCCACCGTGGCTCATCGGCCCCCCATTCCCCACATCATGCGATGAACTGGTCCGGCTTCCACTGCCCCTCGGGGAAGCCGAACCGGACGAGTCGTCCCTTGAGGGCAACCTTCGAAAGCGCGACCCGCGTCGACTGCCAGGCGGGGCTTCCGCTCCCGGCGTCGGTCGCGTCGGGGAGCAGGGTGAACGGATTTTCGCCGCGGCCGCCGGCGAATTTCCCGTAACGGCCGTGCCCCTGCCCGAGCGGCATCGCGACGACATCGGGGGCGAGGCCCGGGTGAAGCACCGCGTGGGCGCGGATCGTGCCCGCGGGCGAAGCGACGGCGACCCCGTCGCCTTCGGCGATGCCGAGCTTTAAAGCCGTGTCGGGGTTGATCTCGACCCAGTTGCGCCAGACCGCCGTCGTCAGGGGGTCGGGCAGTTCCTGGAGCCAGGGCAGGTTGGCATGCCGCCCGTCGAGCAGCGAATTCGAGGGATAAAGCCGCAGGACGAAAGGATACCGGTCCGGCGATCCGGCGAAAGCGGGCTCGGACGCCTTCGGCATGGAATGCCCCGCGTCTTTCGGAAGGGGGCGGAGCGGCCCCGGCTTCATCCGGAAGTAGCCGCCTTCCTGGAGCGCCTGTTCGAACGGAATTTCCATTCCCGCGTAGGCGTTCGCCAGGTATTCGCGGAAATTGCCGGCGGGCAGGGCGGAGGCGAGCGGGCCTCCCAGTTCGCGAGCTGCGGCGAGAAGGATGTCGGGTATCGCTCGCGTGTCATGGTAGACGGAGATGACCGGCTGCATGAGCGTGATCGCATTTCCCGCGTGCCCCATGGGCGCGAAGTCGTCGCCCCAGCTTTCGAGGAAATGGGAGGTGGGGAGGATGAGGTCGGCGTGCGCCGTCGTCTCGTCGATGAAAGGCGCCATCGCTGCGATGAAAGGAACATGCCCGAGCGCTTCCTCGAAGCGGAAGGCGGGCGGGAGCGCGAAGGCCGGGTTGGACGGTTCGAGCAGCAGTGCGACCCGGAATGCGCCTTTCCGCATCCGGTCGGTCGCGGCGCGCAGCGCACCGTGTCCGGATTCGGGCGCGGGGGCGATCAGTTGCGCATCGCCCCCGAAACGGGACAGCGTGGCCCGCCGGTCGGGGAACGATATTCCGCCGGGCGTCCCGTAATTTCCGGCCAGCGCGTTGAGCAGGGCGACGCACGAGAGGTTGTAAGTCCCGTTGCCCATGGTGGCCGGACCCGTTCCGGCGAGGGCGATCGCGGGCCGGTTGCCGGCGAGTTCGCGGGCCGTCTCGACGAAGGCGGAAGGGGGCAGGCCCGTGCGCCGGGAAACGGCTTCGGGGGTGATCTCCTTCAGCCCGCCGTCCCAAACCCCGCCGCCGGCGGCTTGGGGAAGCAGCTTGTCCCGGAGCAGCACGTGGGCGATCGCGAGCGCCGCCAACCCTTCCGTTCCGGGGGCGACCGGAAAGTAGACGTCGGCGTTGGCGGAGGTCATCGAGAAGCGCGACCCGAAGTGGACGAGCTTGCCCCGCACCGTTTCACGCCCCTGCCGCATCGCGCCGTAGGCACGCCCGAAATGGACCGGCGACAGCCCCGTCTCGAGAAAATCGCCGCCGAAGGAAAGGGCGTAGCGGGCGTTCGCCAGGTCGTATTCGGGAAGGTCTCGAATGCCGTAGATCGCCTCGGATGCCGCCAGCTGCGCGTCGTGCCCGAGCGGTTCCCATGACACGCGGTTGGGCGATCCGAACCCCTTCATGAAGCGGTCGGCGACGACGTTTGCATGCCCGCGCATCCTGCCGGAAAGCATCAAAAGAGACTCCGGCGCCTCGGAGCGGATTTTCGCGAGATGCGGCATCAGGATGGCCAGCGCCTCGGGCCATGTGATCGGCGTGTAGGATCCGGAACCGCGCGCCCCGGCGAGCTTCATCGGCTGCCGCAGACGTTCGGGGTGATAAAGGCCCTGCAAGGCGGCCTGGCCCCGGGCGCACAGTTTGCCGCGGTTGACGGGGTGCTTCGGGTTGCCCTCGATCTTCTTTGCGCGCCCCTCGGAAATGCGGACGAGGGTGCCGCATCCGGCCGGGCACATCCGACAGGCGGTGGCGTACCACAGCGCTTCGCCCAGGACGTAGTTTTCGGGCGGGATGACGAAGGGGACGATCGTCCGGGAAAGCTTTTCGCATCCGCCGAACAGCGCCGTGAACGCGGTCAGCCCCGTGAATTTGAGGAAATCACGCCGGTCGATCATGCCGCCCCCCAGCTCATTTGTGACAGGTCCAGCAGTCGATGGAGACGCCGCGCTGCCGATGGCACGCCATGCACCATCCCATCGTGAATGCCCGCTTCTGGACTGTTTCGACCGCCTGGTCCACTCCGGGGTGGCAGAAAAGGCACGGTACGCCCGCGTTGACCATCTTGTGGTGCGGGAAGTAGACGTGGTCGGGAAGCTTCGCCACTCGGTTCCAGGCGATCGCCCGCTTTTCGTCGGCGGCGCGTGCCACGAGTTTTACGGAAGGGTTTCCGGCCGCGACGACGCGGTGGCAGGACATGCACTTGGCGACCGACGGGATGCCGGCCGACGCGGAGCGGGTCGCGTAGATATGGCAGAAGCGGCAGTCGATCCCGTTGCCGGCGACGTGCGTCTTGTGGGAAAAGGGAACGGGCTGCCCGGACAGGGCCGATGCCTCCCCGGGCGGGAAGGCGGTCGCGGCAAAAAGCGAGAGAAGAACGGCCAGCAGGATCGGTCGGTTCATCGGGCCTCGCATCGTTTCAGGTGAACGTCCGCGCAACGACGATTTGCATTTTATCGCATTACCGCGGCGGCCGAATCAAGAATCACACGCCCTGGCGGCGGGCACGTCTTTCCCGCCAACGGTGGAACGTCCGTTCCAGCTTCTCCCGATACCGGACCAGGACGAGGATGATCACCAGCGCGGCCGTCGAGAGGATGGCCAGTTCGGGATACCGGCCCTGGCGGAGTAACGATCCGCCGACCGTCAGCATGATCGTGCCGAGCAGGCGTCCCGCGGTCGTGACGATGAGAAACTCGACCGCCGATAGATGTCCCAGGCCCAGGATGTAGCACAGGTAGTCTTTCGGAAAACCGGGCAGCAGGAAGAGGAGGAAGGCGAGTGCGATCCCTTTCTGGTGGAGGATGTAATCGAACCTCTCGAGGGTGGCGCGGTTGACGAACTTCTCGACGGCGGGGCGGCCGAAGATGCGCGCGATGCCGAAGGCGATCCAGGAACCCAGCGTCAGGCCGACGGTCGACAGGGCGATCCCGACGAGCGGCCCGTAGAGGAATCCTCCGAGCACGCCGGTCACCTCGCCGGGAACAGGGGCGACGACGACCTGTGTCGCCTGGAGAAGGACGAAACCGACGAACCCCCACACGCCCAGTCCGTCGATGAAGCGCTTGGCCTCGGTCCGGTCCAGGAAGAAACGGTACGCGCCCGTCCGATAGAGGAGCACGCCGCTCCCGACGAATAAAAGGCCGAGCAGCGCCAGTCGCAGCCAGACGCCGATTTTCCCGGGGGAGGGGTCGGTATCCGTCATGCGCGGCCTCTCGGTTCCCGCGAGCGGCGGGTGACGAATCGCATCGCCTCGCCGGCCCAGAGCAGGACCGACGTGGCGGACAGGAGCCACGCCCATTCGGAAAAACGGAGGGGAACGGTCCGGAACACGGATCCGCCCACCTGCGTGACCAGGATCTGCCCGCCCAGGATGAGGCCGGCGATCAGCAGGAAGGCGCGGTTTTTTCCCAGCCCGGAAAGGGCCGAATGGGAGAGGCCGAAGCAGCGCGCGTTGAACAGGTTCCAGAACTGCAGCAGCACGAAGCCCGTGAAGAAGAGCGACTGCTCGTGGGGCGTGACGACGCCGTCCGAATTCATGAGGATGAGCGCGGCGACGAAGACGACGAGGAAGGCCGCGGCGGTCCCGAAAAGCTGGCGCGCCATCAGGGGGGAGACGATGAACTCCTCGGGCGGCCTCGGTTTTTTCCGCATGATGCCGGCGTGCGGCGGTTCGGTCGCCAGCGCGAGGGCGGCGAAGGTGTCCATGATGAGGTTGATCCAGAGGATCTGCGTGACGGTGAACGGGATCTTGACCCCCAGGAAGGGGCCGATAAACGATGTGCCCAGCGCGGCGACGCTGATCGTGAGCTGGAACAGGATGAAGCGCTGGATGTTTAGGTAGACCGCGCGGCCCCAGCGGATGGCGTCGACGATGCTGTTGAAGGAATCGTCGAGCAATATGATGTCGCTTGCCTCCTTCGCCACGGCGGTGCCGGTCTTTCCCATCGCGAGGCCGACGTCGGCGTGATTGAGCGCGGGGCCGTCGTTGGTGCCGTCTCCCGTGACGGCGACCACCTGTCCCTCCGACTGCAGCGCCTTGACCAGCCGCAGCTTGTCGGCGGGCCTGGCGCGGGAAAGGATCTTGAGGTCGTGGACGACGCACGCGACCTCCCGGTCCGTCAGTGCCTCGAACGCGGGGCCCGTGAGATGCCGCCCCTTGGGGTCGGCATCCGTCCACAAGCCGATCTGCCGCGCGATTTCCTGGGCGGTTTCCGGGTTGTCGCCCGTGACGATCTTGACACCGACGCCCGCCCTGCGGCAAGCCTGGATCGCCGCAGGCACTTCGTCGCGCACCGGATCGGCGATCGCGACGAAGCCGAGCCAGGACATCCCCGTCGCCATGTCGTCGATTTCCAGGCCGGCGTCGCGCGGCGGGTGACACCTGCGGGCAAAGCCGATCGTCCGCATCCCGCGCCGCTGGAATTCACGGATCGATTCCTCGATGGAGCCGACCAGTCCGGCGATCGGTTCTTCTCCGGAGCCGGTCAGGATCGAGGTGCACCGTTCAACGATGATTTCGGGTGCGCCCTTCGCGAAAAACACGTCCGCCCCGTCCAATCCGGACACGCCGGCCGTCCCCATGAATTTCCGCTCGGTGGAGAATGTCCACTGGTAGCCGGTGCGGAACGCCGCGCGGAGCGCTTTGTAGTCGAAGCCGCAGTCGTGGAGCCACAACAGCAGCGCTCCCTCGGTGGGGTTGCCCACAGGGACGGGCGCTCCCGCGTCCCCGAAATCGAGGTGGGCCGTGCTGTTGGCGGCGATCGATTCCGCGACGATCCGGGCCGCCGGGGAGGCCGGCGAAAGCGGGGAGTTCGCTAGCGCGGGAATGCCCGAATCCCGGACGCGCATTTCGTTTCGCGTCAGGGTGCCGGTCTTGTCGGAGCAGATGACCGTTGCGGCCCCGATCGTTTCGCAGGCGTGCATCCGGCGGACCAGGTTGTTGGTGGCCGTCATCTTCTTCATGCTGTACGCGAGGCTCAGCGTGACGCTCATCGGAAGCCCCTCGGGAACCGCGGCGACGATGATCGTCACGCTGATCATGAAGTAGTTGAGCAGCTCGTGCGCCGCCCCGGCCGGAAGCCAGGCGTCGTTCCCCCTGGGGATCCAGCCGGCCGCGCGCGACGCGTAAAGCGCCGCCGTCAGGAAGGCCGCTCCGCCGGCTACGGAGACGATCCAGGAGACGAGGCCGGCGTGTCCGGTCCAGCGTGGAGGGGGGCGGCGGACGCCGAGCAGCTTCATCGCGTCGTTGAAGATCGGCATCCACACCCGGGAAAGCGCCACGGCGGCCGATGCGACGATGATACCGAAGAGTCGCCACTGCGCCGGGGTGAGTGAGAGGTCGCCGCTCGAGGCGCCACGGACGACCATCAGCGTGAAGATAAGGCCGGCCGCCCCGAATCCGAAGACGCCGATGACGCCGGATAGGCGCGTCGTCTGCCGGCCGAGCGGCGTGATCTCGAGCGTTTTTTCGGAAGCGGCGCGGGCCGTCCGGCCGATTTCGGAGGCGTCTCCCACGGCCGTCACCCGGAGCAGGCCGTGTCCGTCGGCGACGATGGTGCCGCGCAGCATCATGTCGGGCGGGTAGACGGGAGGATCCGCTCCGGGGGCGAAGCCGTCGATCGATGCGGTCTTGCAGACGGGCATCGACTCGCCGGTCAGCCGCGACTCGTCCGACATCACCGAGACGGATTCCAGCAGGGTGCCGTCGCCCGCCACCTCCTCGCCGGCTTCGAGCA
>JANXPS010000100.1 GCA_025357175.1 Deltaproteobacteria bacterium
AAGACCTTCTACCTTATAAATCCGGACCTGGTAAACGGGGCAGGCGAACAGAGTCTTCCCCATCATTTCCGCCAACGCCCCTGGATCGACACCGTTCTTCTCTGCCAGCACGAGCGATTCGGCGATGGCCTCGATGGCCGCAGCAATCAGAAAATTTCCGCACAGTTTTACGACGTTTGCCGCGGTCACTTCCTCGCCAAACTCGAAGATGCCCTGGCCAATTGCCTTCAGCATGGGATGGATTTTTTCAAGCCCGGCTGTAGGGCCGGACGCACACACCCACAGCTTTTTCGCGGCCGCCGCATCTTCTTCGGCCTTCTTCTTCGCCTCTTCGGCGGCTTTGCGGTCGTCTTCGAGTTTCTTCTGCTCTTCGGAGATCTTCTTCTTTTCCATTTCGACCTTGAGCTTGTCCTGATCGATTTCCTGCTGCTGCTGCTGTGTCTTGGCCTTCTCGGCCTCAAGCGCGGCCTTCTGGAGTTCCATGTCGGACTTGAGCGCCTCGACTTCCTTCGATGCGCTGTCCTTGATGCCCTTGGCTTCGGCCTTCGCCTTGTCGAGCTGCTCCTGGATCTTGCCGGTTTCGCCCTTGAGCGCCTTGAGACGGGCCTCTTCCTTGAGCGCATCGTTCTTGAGTTCGGCGATGATCCCCTTCTTCTCGCGTTCACGTGCCTTCACGATATTGGCCGTCATCGAATCGGTCAGGTAGCGGACGGCCTCACGGGCAACCTCGATATCGGTTTTCCCCTCGGTGACGCCGAATACCTTTCCGACCGTCAATCCGCCGTAGGCGCTCACATTACCGCCCCAGAGGACCGTGCCGGTCGAGGGATCGACGAGCGCCATGTCCATCGTCACCTGAGACGCGGAATCCTTCTCCTTGCCCTTGCCGTAGAGCAGCACCTTGCCGTAGAGAATGCCCTGTATGTTCATTTCGTCGCCGAGTTTCTTGAGAACTTCCTTTTCGAGACTCTCGGTTGAGGTGATCTTGAGTTTTTTCATCGAGTCGCGGACGAAACGGGTGTCTTCGACCTCGTCGAAGTTGCCCGATGATCTCAAGGTCGGGATGAGCAGCGCTTCGATCGAACGCTCGGCTTCCTTGGTATCGGAATAGTTTTCAAACGGGAAGACGGCCACCCGCTTGACCTTCGTGAACTGATCCTTGGTCTTTGAAGGCAAAGCGCTGTCTCTCAACATCGGCCGGGAACACCCGGCTGCGAGTAATATCAGAGCCAGACCTAAACCGATCCTTCTCGTGGGGCCCATCAGATCCTCCTTGCCTCAAATGGCTGGATTAATAATTGTACTTGAAATCGACCGAAACTTTATATTCTTCATCGAGCAAAGCCGACAATATCTTGGTCTGGTTGTAGGTCAGGGAGATATCCCAACTGCTCGCCACCCAGGTTGCTTTCCAGTCGAAGGCCCACTTGTTGACCTTGTCGGCCCGGAGGTTGCGGTCATAGAGGTAACTGGCGTTCCATCCGAACCGTTCAAATTTGTAGTCGACCTTGACTCCGAAGTTTTCGAGCACGTCAACCGCATCGGCGTCTCCGCTCGTATCGCTCGCCGAACGGGTGAAATCCAGGCCGGCGGTATAATTCGGAATCACATCCTTGATCAGGACGGATGCGGAGGACAAATCGGTTCTGTTGACGTTGTTCAGCGTCCCGTCGAGATGGCCCCGGTCGGTTTTCCTGCCGTAGGTATGTTCGACTTTTGCCTCGATCGTACGAGTGGCCAGCAGAAGCTTGGTGAATTTCAGTTTGAAGTCCCTTGTAAATATCGTTTCCTGCGCTGCCGGATTGGGGTTCGTGTAATCGTTCTTGACCCCGATCTCATACGCCGGATCGATCATCAAATTGAGAGTCTTGAAGTCGAATGGTCCCTTGAGGCTGTATTTTGTGTCGATGGCGTTCAGGAATTTCCCGCGGGAAAGGTCGAAGTTCAATGTTTTCGTTTGGTCGTAGGCGACCAGTGGCTTCCAGACGGGCAGCAGGTCGCCTGTCCATGAGAAACTGCGGGCCGAACTTCCGGTCAGTTTCGGGATAAAACCCGGTGCATTTTCCGAAATGTTGTGATCCGCGTACTTCGCAGTCAACATGAGCTGTTTCGAGAAATCACCCTTGAGCTCGATGGCCCAGGCATCGTCAATCTTGGTTGCCGGTGCGTTCGTGTGCAGAACCTCGGCGCGGGTGCGGGAAAACTCGCCTTTAACCTCAAGCGGAGTCCCGATTTTTTGTGAGGCCGTTACCTTGGAGTTGACATTGATCGTGTGATCCTTGAGTTCCCCAAGCACAGGGTCAATCTTGGGGATCATGGTCTCTTTCAATTCGTAATCCCATGAAGCGTCGATGATCGTATCCGCAAAGGGACGAAACCCCAAGGCGTTCTTCCATGTGTGCGACTGGTCTTCCTTGGCCGAATCGGCCTTGGCAGTCCCGTTGTCGAGATAGGACGCTCCGCGAGTGAACTCGGACTTCCATTCGGACGCGACCTTCAGTTTGTCGGAGAAAAAGTGGCGAATACCGGTCGTGAAGCTGATCTTTTCTTCCTTGATGACGGGCGTGAGCGAGGTGACGTCCACACCCGCTTCCCGGAAGCGTTCATTGTCTGAAGTCCAGGAATATTCGCCCAACAGACTGAACCATTCCAACGGTCTGTACTTGGACGAAAGTGTTATGGTCTGTTTTAACTTGTCTGTTTTTCCGCTCTGCACATCGGTGTCGGCCGCGTATTTGCCTTTGAGATCGGGAAGACTGGACCGCAGGGGCTCGTAATACATCTCGACGAAGTGCGAATCGGTCACAGTCTGGTTCAAGTTGGGTTCGCGGGTTATCAAACGCTTGGACCCCGCGTCCCAATAAGAGCCTTTGTACGTGAAGGTCGCGGTCGGGTAAATTCGAATCGCGGAGTTTGTTGCGGAGTCGTTTTGGTAGTCGACCTTGAGGGAAATCTCGTTGCCTACGATCGGGGACAGAAACCCCGAATATCGCGTATCAAGCGATTGGAGAAAGGTGCGGGTGTCCTTGTTTTCGGTTTTCCGGGTGACATCCTGGGTCCAGCTCAGGGAATAGGTGCCACCGATAAGCCCCCGGGCATGCGCGATTTCGACCGGGACGACCAGCATGACCGCAACCCAGAAGATCGGGA
>JANXPS010000125.1 GCA_025357175.1 Deltaproteobacteria bacterium
CGAAGCTCGTCGCGCCGTAGGCGTTCTTCCCGCCCTGGTAATCGACCGCGAGCCACAGCTTGTCGGAGATCTCGCTCATCGTGCGGTCCCACGAGGCAAGCAGGCCGGAATCGTCGCCCTTGACGCCGTTGCCGTCATAGACGGTCGCCATGGAGGACTTCTTGTTCAACCCGTAATAGCCCACCGAGAAGCGTCCGACGACCGGCAGCGTCTTGGCGACCAGGCCGTAATAGATGTTCGCGTCGGTGCCAGTCTTCGTGTAGGCGCCGCCGGTCAATTCGCCTTTCTTGGTGCCGACGCCGTAGACGCCGACGGCGACCGCGGGCTTCCAGGCGTTGTCCTCGGGCGTGCCGATCTTGGCGTTCAGCGAGATGGGGTACTTGTCCATTCCCGCGGACGTGTTGTAGCCGCCGTAGATCAGGTCGAAGCCGACTTCCGCCTGGATCTGTTCGAAAGGAAGGATGCCGACCGTCGGGCCGAAGTCGTAGACGGGCGGTACATTCTGGCCGTTGACGTTGGTGTTGGGCTCCGCCTTCGTGCGGATGTAGGTGTCCATATTCAGGTGCACCGTCTTGTACGGCTGGATGTCGGTCGAGGGAATCCAGATCTGGGTCGACGGTGTCGCGAGCGCGTTGCCGGCGAGGACGAACAGCACGGCGGATGCGGCGAGGGAACAGGACACTTTCTTGAGCAGGTTGCGATGCGACATATTTGCCTCCTGAAGATGTAGTTGCCATCAGATAACGCAGGAGGCGTGCCCAAACGGGCCTTAGGACGATTAGTGCCGGTAACATGCCGTTAACATGAACTAATTCTACGGGCACGCGAGGGCCGGCCGCCCGGGGGGGTTGGGCGTCTCCCCGCGATTGTCCGAAATGCGACAAAATGGTCCCCGGCGAAACCGTCGAAAATAAAACCATTGAAGTATTACGCAATTATGCCGATTTAATAGTAGATGGCTTCGCACTGCAGGGAATCCGGAGAGGAGTGGCGCTTCCCATGCCCAATCCCGCGCACGCCCTGGCGTTCATCGTCATGGGCCTCGCGATCCTCGCCATTCTCAGGGCCGATCACCGCCGGAAAATCTCCGAACTGGATCGATACCGCGAAAGCCTCGAATCGCGGCTTTCCGACAGCGAACATCGTTTCACCGTCCTCGTCGAGCAATCGCTGGCCGGGATCTACATCCTAGACGACGACCATTTCGTCTATGCCAACCCGAAACTTGCCGAGATGTGGGGCGTGGCGTCGGCGGAGTCGCTCACCGGCCGGACCATCATGGACTTCGTCCTCCCCGAAGACCGGCCCGCCGTGCGGGAAAACATCCGGAAGCGGCTGTCCGGCGAGGTCCTAAGTGTCCATTACCGCTTGCGGATCCGGCGTCCGGAGGGCGAGATCCGCAGCATCGAGGTCCACGGAAGCCGGGCCGAATTCGACGGGAAGCCGGCGATTATCGGGACGATGCTCGATGTCACCGACCGATTGGGCTACGAGGCGGCGCTGCTTGAAAGCGAGGAGCGGTACGCGGTGGCCGTCCGCGGATCGAACGACGGAATCTGGGACTGGAACGTCCGCACCGGGCAGATCCATTTTTCGGACCGGTGCAAGGAAATGCTGGGGTACCCGGAAGGGGAGCTCGACAACTACATCGACGAATGGACGAGCCGGATCCATCCCGACGACCACGACCGGGTCGTCGCGGCCATCGGGGAAAACGTGTCCGGCAGGGCGCCGCTCATCGAGGTCGAGTACCGGCTGCGCCACAAGGACGGCGGCTACCGCTGGGTGCTCGCGCGCGGAATCTGCCTGTTAGGCGAAGACGGGAACCCGAACCGGATCGCCGGATCGCTGACCGACCTGACCGAGAGGAAGCGGCTCGAGGAACAGCTGCTCCACGCCCAGAAGATGGAGGCGGTCGGCCGGCTGGCCGGCGGCGTCGCGCACGACTTCAACAACCTGCTGACCGCGATTCTGGGCTATTGCGAACTGCTGCTCTCCCGGCTAGACGCGCACGATCCGATCCGCCACGACGTCGAGGAGATCGACAAGGCGGGAGAGCGCGCCGCGTCGCTGACGAAACAGCTTCTCGCATTCAGTCGCCGGCAGATACTGACCCCCAAGGTGCTGAACCTCAACGACGTCGTCCGGAGCATGGACCAGATGCTGCAGCGGCTGATCGGTGAGGATGTCGAACTGGAGACGCGGACGCAGCCGGGGATACCGAACGTCAAGATCGATCCGGGCCAGCTCGGACAGGTGCTCGTGAACCTCGTGGTGAACGCCCGCGACGCGATGCCGGGGGGCGGGCGCCTCGTCATCGAGACTTCGGTCGTCACCGAGAGCGAGCGATCGTTATCGGACGAGGCCGGCATCGAGATGCCGCTTCCCGCCGTGCTCCTTTGCGTGTCGGATACCGGCACCGGGATGACCGACGCGACGCGCGCCCGGATATTCGAGCCTTTCTTTACAACCAAGGAAAAAGGGAAGGGAACCGGCCTCGGGCTTTCGACGAGTTACGGGATCGTGCGGCAGAGCGGGGGGGAGATCCTCGTCGAGAGCTCCCTGGGAAACGGTTCGAGTTTCCGGCTCTATTTCCCGGCGGTTCCGGACCCGGCGGGCGCGGAGGTGACGGCGCAGGCAAGCGATGGGAAGCCGGCCGCGGGCGAGACGCTGCTCGTCGTCGAAGACGAAGAGGGGGTCCGCCGCCTGGTCCGCGAAACGCTCGAACGGGAGGGCTACCGTGTGCTCGTGGCGTCGGACGGGGCCGAGGGGGTCGAGGTCGCCAACCGGTTCCCCGGGGAAATCCGGCTTGTCCTGACCGACATCGTGATGCCGAGGATGAGCGGCATCGAGATGGCCGACCGCCTCGAGTCGATCCGGCCCGACATCAAGGTGGTGCTGATGTCGGGTTACTCGCCCGAGTCGGTGGCGCAGCAGGGGGCGTTGGGGAAAAGGCGCGAATATCTCCAGAAGCCGTTTCGGCCGGAAGCGCTCGTGCGCAGGATTCGCGAGGCGATGAAAGGGGATGCTTCCGGCTGACGGGGGGCGCTCAGTCCGCGGGTTTTTTCCAGGGGGAGACGAGCGCGTACTTCTTCATCTTGTAGCCGAC
>JANXPS010000131.1 GCA_025357175.1 Deltaproteobacteria bacterium
CGGCCATGGCCGACCGGATCATCGAGTACCGGCGAGAGACTCCCTTCCGGGATCGAACGAAACTGAATGATGATATGGAAAAAGCGAGCCCGGCACTCGGCACGCTGTTCAAGACTACAACGCAGATCGCCGCCATGCTCGATGTCAAATCGACCACTTTCAAGGTGAGATCCGAGGGAGAGGTCAACGGCATCCGCCGCACGCTCGAAGCGATCGGGACGCGTTCCGGAAATGAGATACAATGGCGCGAAAGGCGGTTCGAATGACCGCCTCGAACTTTCACGAATCCAAGGGGAAACCATGACCCGCATGCTTCGAAAGACCTTCCTGGCGGTCGCCGTCCTGCTGATTCTATGCGGCAATTCTTCGGCCGAGAACATCCTGCAGATCAACCCACCCGGCCCGGGAGTCTATGACCAGCCCTCCGCGGTTTCCAACGGCGCCACCGTCCATGTGGCGTTCATCGGGGCGCCCACCGCCGCGGGTCCGTTCACGGTTTATTATGCGGCGATCAACGGTTCGATCGATTTCACCAATATGTCGATCAACCGGAATTTCCCCGGTTTCATGGTTACGCCGGCGATCGCGGTGATCGACAATGCGGGCATCACGAACGTGCCCGGCGACAACGTCTATTTCAACGCGCGGCATCCCAAGATCGCCCTGCAGACACCCGACCGGATCGTGATTTTCTTTCAGGCCACGGAGACCGTGAGTTCCACCGGTTTCTCCCTGTTCCGTGCGCAGATCAACCTTTCCGCCAATTCTCCCGTCTCGGTTCGCGTGAACCGGGTTTCCGGAATCCAGGCAGGCGACGTCCAGGACGTTTCTTTCGGAGTTGTCGCCTCCGACAATACCGCCCGTCTCGCCTATGCGATTCGTCCCGATTCGGTCACGCCGTTCGAGGTTTATTTCAGCCGCATCGGTCTCGACAACGGCACCGTCGTTCGCTCCCCGATCAGGCTTTCCTCGGTCCCGAACAGCAACGGATCCAGGCCGGTTCCCGACCTCCGTCTCGACACGCTTAATCGCGCGCATGTCGTCTGGTCGGCCGACGGGCTCGCCTCCGGCACCTTTGACAACGTTTCGGCGATTTATTACGCGATGATCAAGGAGTTCAACAGCACAAATCCCGCCCTGACCGACAACGCGGCGATCGCCGCCACGCGCGTGATCCAGGCAACCAAACGCTGGGGACACCCCCAGGTTCTCGTCGCTTCCACCGTCCTCGTTCACGTTCTGGCCGGCGACCAACCGGGCGCATCGAGGTCGGGTGGACTCGCCTTCGTCAACCTCAATCCCGAGGCCGCCCTTCAGGACAACAACTCGGTGTATCTGGGCTCGAACAATCTCTTCTTGCTCAATCCTCCGGGTGAGGCGTTCCCGGCATCACCCACGTTTGACCTGTACAGGCCCGAAGCGTGGCTCGACCTGGGCGGCCGGATCCATATGACCGGTTACGGAAACAGCAATGCAAGCCCCGTGTATTTCGCGGCCACGCCATTGACCATTTCGCCATATCTCAACTTCCTGATCCAGCCAACCCTCGTCGGTGAAAACCTCGGAAGCTCATTCGAACTCCCCAATGACTACACGAAAGCATCCTTCGCGTTCATCGGAGGCAAGGGCATCGTGTTCTGGTCCGGCATCGACAATACCGGCTCCCCCGGCCAAACTCTCAACGTGACGGGCCTCCCGACCATCGCCGAATGGATCAACTTCCACGAGAAGGGCTGTTCATCCACACCGGGTAGTCCGATCGGCAAATCCGACGCGTTGGTCGACCTGTTGATTTTTGCGTTGCCTCTCGCCTTCCTGAAATATCGTTCCATGCGGGCAACGGGGGATAAAACCCTTCCCCGGGAACGAGGGTGAATTGCCGTTCGACCTTTTCTTCGAGCGTCGATGGAGCATTCCGCTGGTCGGATCGCTGCTGTTTCTGGCTGTCTTCACATCGGTTTTCTGCCTGACGCTGCCTCGCGAAGCGATCCTGGGATGGCTCTCCCCCGCGCTTGCAAAATCGGGAGTGCATTTCGAGGCGCAGGATGCCGGCCTGCTATTCCCGGCCGGCCTCGAAATTGACAATGCGACCGTCCAGTTTCCCGGCCAACCGGAATCCATTCCGATCCGCAGGGCATCCGTACGGCTCGATCTGCTTTGGCTCTTCAGAGGATTGCCGATCCACTTCCAGGTTGCAGGCGGCGACTCGCGAATCGACCTCCGGTTATCCAGCGCGTCCGCCGCTGCCTCCAAAGGTAAACTGTCCGTATCCAAACTGTCGACCCTCGATTATCCAGGCCTTCTGCCCGGGAACGGACTCGGAATTGCGGTCGATCAGTGCGATATCGACTGGAAACGTACCGGGGGCGGGAAATCCACCGGAAAAGGCAATGCGAACATTTCAGTCATGAGATTTCCGATACCCGCAGCGGATTCACCGGTCAAGGAAGCGGTCATCCGGGATGCACGGATGGACTTCACCCTCCAGGGAGGAGCCCTTCACGTGTCCTCACTTCGCGGCAGATACGAAGGAGCCCCCGTCGAGGGGACAGGCGAAGTCAGCAACATCGCATCTCCTTCCAGATCGACGATCACGTTCCACCTGAAGATTCCGAATCCTTACGAGGGCAACGTGGCGACAATTTTCAACCTGGTGGCGAAAAACGCCAAGAATGCTACTCTGAGCGTCTCCGGCCCGCTGCTCTCGCCCGCCGGGGAATTCCGTTTTTTCTAGAGCGAACGCATGAAACGAATCGGCATATCGATTGCTAACCACAAATTGTCCGCGTACGTCTGGGAGAAGACGCCCTTTTCGGGACGCGCCCTCGGAAGTTGCGAAGTCGCCTGCTCCGAACCGCTGGGATCGCTCGACGATATCCGGTCACTCGCCGGCCGACTTCGGGATATGCTAGGGGGCACCCTTCCGCCCGCGGTGCTGTCCATTCCTCCGGGCGAAACCCATATCCGCATTCTCGAACTTCCCGTTCCGGATCTCAAAAACGCGCGGATCATACACCGGGCCGAGATCGAAGAAGTCCTGCCTTTCGATGGTGAGGAAATCGCCTCCGACTTGCTTCCTATGGAGGATGCCGAAGGTGGCCTGAACCTTTTCATTGCATTCGCCGTCCGTCGTTCAACCCTCACCCGATTCACCGAATTGTTCTCCGAGGCGGGCTTTCGGATAGAAAGCATCATCACGGATCCGGTATCGCTGCTTTGTGCCGCATCGGCGATGCAACCCGAACGATCCTTAACGCTCGTTTCGTTTGAAAACGACGTCATTCTCCTTTCGGTGGGTGATCTCAAATTCCGCAAGATACGCCAGTTTCCGTCTTCAATCCTCGATTCCCCAGAACGGTTTCGCGACGAAACGCATTCGTTTTTCGAATCCCCCGGCCACCTGCTGACCGTCGGTTCTTTACCCCCGAACATGCTATCCATCCCGGCGGATTCCGGTTCAAGGCTTGTTCCCCCCGGCGATTTCGCGGCCCCCTCTGTCGTAGCCTTCGGCGCCTCGGTGGCCCCTTTTTCCGACCGGGTCACTTACGGTTTTTCGCTCGGCAACCTGGATCAGGCCGAGGACGAAACCGGAAGACGCGGAGCCCGACTCCGTTTCGCGGCCATTGCTTCCGGAATTGCCCTCATCTCCTGCATATTCGCACTTGAAATTGCCCGATGGACCGCAACGAGGCAAGTCGAGGCGGTTCGAAAGCAACTTCGGGTCGAGTTTTCCGCAGCCGTCCCTGAAGCCAAGGTCGTCGTTCGAGAAGCTGCCCAGATTCGCGAAAAGATCAACGCACTTCGGCGTCAAAGGGCCGAACTCGGTCTCGATCTCCTTAAAAACACCCCATTGCTCGGCAAGATTTCCGCCGGGCTCCCATCCAACAAGTCGCTTGCCGTCAAGGAAATATCCGGCGACGGCAATCGCATTCGCGTGGCGGGTGAATCCGGTGGAGCCGCCTCGGTCGAAAGTTACCGGGCAGCCCTTGGATCTTCTTTCGGCAAGGCATTCGACGTCACGGTCCAGGAATCTCGTGGAAGCGCCCGCGCCGATTCGGTTACATTTACGATCCTGATCGAGAAAAGGAAGGCCGAACGTGCTTCGTGACCGTGAACAGCAGGTGTTGGCTGCCGGCGTTGCCGCGGCGGTGCTCATTTTCCTGATTTCCTTTCTCGTTCTTCCCGACCTCGAGAAGATCCGGGTTCAGAATCGTTCCCGGATCCAGGCCGAAAAGGATCTCTCCGATCTGCGCGCGTATGTCCCCGAGATGCGCCTACTCGAAGCTGGAGTCCGCGCGCGCAAGGATCTCGTTCGCGCCAGTGCTTCCGGCCAGGATTCTCCCCTTTCGCGACTGACCGCCCTGCTCCAGGGCAGCGGTTTTCCGCAATCGGCTTTCAGCATCAAGTCGGGCGGAATCAAGGATGGCGAATATTTCAAGGAAGAGTCATTCGACATGAAAATCGAGAGCCGCGGCTATCTTGAGCTGGTCCATCTCCTCCAGAAACTCGAGGATGGATCGATGCCCGTCGTCGTACGGTCCGTCAATTTGAAAAGTCGCTACGAAAGCAGCAGTTCGATCGATGCGACGCTGCGGGTTGGTTATCTCCTGCCCCGATAGGCGTCCGGCCGCCCTCCCCCTGCCGCTGATCCTGATTCTCCTGCACCTTACCGGTTGCATGTATGGACCGGAACTCAAATCGTTGCCGGCTCCGCTTGAACTGAACCTGGCCAAGCGGGGCGATCCGATGCTCCGGAAATCGCTGATGGCGAACTCTCCGATGCCGTTTGCCGTAATCGCCCGGTTCAATTCCCCCATTTTCCCTTATCAGTCGGAACTCCTGGCCGATGCAGGCATCCCTCCCGTCGAATCGACCGGCTCGACCACCCTGCTGGTCGCGACTGCGCGGGAAATCAGCGGGCTGTTCGACTCCCCGTCGCTGTTGAGCATCCGGTTTCTGGGCACGCAATCTTCACTTGCACGTCTTCACCCGCAGCTTGAGATTGAATTGCTCCGGAGATTCGACGAGAAAAAAGAATCGCTCCCGATCAGGCTCCTGGTCCGATTTCGCTTTCCGCCGGAGAAGGCCGAATCAGAGGCGATTGCCGCCGCCGGATTCATGATCGAAACCCGAAACGGTTCTTCCTGGGAAATTCGGGGCGCGCTCGATCGGTTACCTGCCCTGCTGGCCATCGATGAAATCATTTACCTGGAAATTGCATCTTAGTCGCGGGGTTTCTAATGATGCGTTTCCGGGATAATTGTTTCTTGATCGGGTTCGTTTGTTTATTTGGAATATCTTCGCTTTCGGGTGTAACCGTATCTCCCGACAAGTCAAAGATGAGCCCTGTCCTGGTCAACATGATCGATGAGACTGCAATCGAATCTTCGGGCCTGAAAGGCCTTCTCAGTTCGATATTCCTGGAAAAACCCTCTCGGACACTGTTGATTCTGGCCAAGGACGATCCGTCCACAGGCACGAAAATGGCCGATCTGGGTGCGGTTACCCGTGAGATTTCCCCAGGGTTCCACGTCGGCAAGGTTCCGATCGAAGCGGTCCGTTACATTTCCAATTGGCCATCCATCCGGTTCATCGACCCGTCCAGACCAGCCCGGCGGATGCTGAACACCAGCCGTCCGGCCGTGCAGGCCGATATCGTCCAGGATGGAACCGGCGTCGGTCTTGGCGGAATCCCATATACCGGAGTCGGTTCATACGTCGGAATTGTCGATACCGGAATCTATGATTCCCATAAGGATTTCTCCGACAACGGAAGCATGTCTCCCTCCCGGATCGACGCCCGACTCGGATATCCGGGCTTTTCCCCGGGCACCGACAGTTTCGGCCACGGCACCCATGTTGCCGGTATCGCGGCGGGGAACGGGTTTTCCTCCCTGGGTCTGTATACCGGAATGGCCCCCGATGCCGGCATCCTTTTTTACACGACCAATTTCGAGACCGCCGACATCCTGTCCGGCGTCAACCAGTTGCTCTCAGCCGCAGGGAACGCTCCGGTTGCAATCAACCTTAGCCTTGGATTGATGTCCGGCTCACACGATGGGACCGGTTCTTTCGAGTCCGAAATCAATACACTCGCGGCCGGCCCCGCAGGCAGCAAAAGACTGATCTCGGTTGCCGCCGGGAACGAAGGCGACCTGAACGAACATTTCCACGCCGTCGTTCCGTCGCTAGGCGCTTCAACGACCGTCACCGTCACCCTGCCGTCCTCGATCGATCCGACGTGGGCAATCGATTTCTGGGGGACCGGATCGAACGACATCTCCAGACGGAACGAACATGACGAATACCTGGTGTCGGCCGTCATCGGTTCCACGGTTTCGCTGTCCGTATCCAATAACTCGACCATCAGTCGTGGCGGTCTTACAGTCTCGAATTTATCGAATTACCCACTCAACGGAGCCACGCATATTTCGATCATCCCAGCCGCCAGTCTTGCCGGACAGGCGATGACGGTCACTTTCACCCGAACGTGGGCTGGAGGCGAGGGCGTGCTTGACGGCTACCTTGACGCCGTATGGAACGGATCCCAATACACCGGTCAATTCTCGCCTTCAACCGCAGCCGGCTCGATTATCGAACCGGCAAATGGGGACAGCGTGATTTCCGTGGGCGCCTGGGTCACCCGGACCTCCCCCGACTTCTGGGGGTCGATCAACACGCTCACCCAGTTCACCAGTCCGGGCCCGACCAGAGACGGCAGAGTCAAGCCCGACATCATTGCCCCGGGGGCCAACATCTATTCCGCGCGCTCCCGCAATGCCTCCTTCGCATCATCCGAAATCGTTCCGTCAAACGACAACTACGTGATCATGTCCGGGACGAGCATGGCAACACCGCACATCACGGGCATCGCGGCGCTGGTGTGGGAGTCCAATCCCGCCCTGACCGGGGCCCAGCTTCGTGAACGTCTCCGGATGTCCGCGACGGCCGTCGGTTCAGTGCCCAACAACCTGTGGGGATACGGGAAAGCCAACGCGTTAAAAGCGATAACCTCGACAGTAGCCTCGATAATCGCTCCGCCTATGGTCGAGACCGGCTCACCGGTCGCGCTCGACTCCTCGAACAGTTCAGGATCTTTCGGCGCTCCGGTTGCATTCGGGTGGTCATTGTCCACCCGGCCGGCCGGGTCATCCGCCACGCTGTCCGGGACCACGGCCACCGCTTCTTTCACCCCTGACAAGCCCGGCGACTATTCGGTCACCCTGGCGGCGTCACAAAGCTCCCCCGTCGGCGTCGCACCGGCAATTGTCACAACCACCATCCACGCTAACCGGATTCCGACCCTTCCCCTGATCACGGGTCCAGCCTCATCGTCAACGAATGATCCCGCTGCATTCTCGGCCTCGTCCGTTGATCCCGACGGATTTCCCCTCTCTTGGAACTGGATTCTGGTTTCAAAGCCCGCAGGAAGCGGATCGTCCATTTCCGGGTCGGGGAGCAACGCGACGCTGTTTCCGGATACCACCGGGAACTATATTGTCGGCGTCAGGTCGAACGATGGAGAAGACAACAGCATTCTTGCCATACATTCGTATTCCTCGGGCGGCCCCCCCCCGGTAGCATCGCCCCCGACTGCGGCACCCGGCCAATCCCCCATCGGAGGGTGCGGCATCCTTCCCGGGACCGATCAAGGCCCTGCACGGGATATACCCTGGCTTATCGCAATCGCGATCGTCCTTATCCCGGTTTCAGGACGTCTTTTCGAACATAGGTAACAGGACTGTCATATGGGCATCACTCTTGCCTGAATCGATCCGATTACACTCAGGAGGTTCAGCATGATATCGGCTGATTGTCCGGCCCGGCTCTCCGTTTC
>JANXPS010000150.1 GCA_025357175.1 Deltaproteobacteria bacterium
GCGCGTACTTCTTCATCTTGTAGCCGACCTGCCGGGGCGTCCAGCCGAGCAGCTTGCCTGCCCGGGCGATCACCCATCCGGCGTTCTCGAGCGCCCGGTGCAGTTCTTCCCTCTCCATGTTCTTGAGGTATTCGGCCCGGGAGGCGGCCGGGTGCCCCGTCGGCGACGTCCCGGCCGTGGGTTCGCCCGCCGTTTCGGGCGGCGGGGCGATGGAGGTCAAGACGGTGCCGGCGCGATAGGTGCGGACACCGCGCGGCAGGTCGTGCGCCTGGATGACCGGCGCCTTGGCCATGACCACGGTGCGCTCGACGAGATTTTCGAGTTCGCGGACGTTGCCCGGCCAGCGGTATTCGATCAGCAGTTCGACGGCGTCCGGAGAAAACGAAACGTTTTTCCCGTGTTCCCGGTTGAAGCGTTCGATGAAATGGTCGAGCAGCGGCACGATGTCCTCGCGCCGGTCGCGAAGGGGCGGCAGGAAGAGCGGGATGACGTTGAGCCGATAGTAAAGGTCTTCCCGGAATTTCCCCTCTTCGACCATTTTTTCGAGGTCGGCGTTCGTGGCCGCGATGATGCGGACGTCGACGGCGATCGTGCGGTTTTCGCCCAGCCGCTCGAACTTGCGGTCCTGCAGCACGCGCAGCAGCTTGACCTGCGTGGAAAGCGGGATGTCGCCGATCTCGTCGAGGAAGATGGTGCCGCCGCCGGCCTCCTCGAAGCGCCCCTTGCGTTCGTCGACCGCGCCGGTGAACGCGCCCTTCTTGTGGCCGAAGAGCTCGGATTCGAGCAGCGTCTCGGGCAGCGCAGCGCAGTTGACCGTGATCATCGGTCGCTCGGCGCGCTTGCCCGCGAGGTGGATGGCCCGCGCGATCATTTCCTTGCCGGTTCCGCTTTCCCCCCGCAGCAGCACCGTGGCCCGCGAGGCGGCGACGCTGATCACCGACGCGAACACTTCCTGCATCCGCTTGCTCTGGCCGATGATGTTCTCGATGCGGTAGGTCTTGCGGATGGTCTTTTCGAATTCCTGGCGCTGTCGCTGGAACTCTTCCTGAAGGCGTTCGAAGGCCGCGTGCAGTTTCATCGCCTGCCCGATGAGGATTCCGATGACGACCAGCGTCTTGTTGTCGCTTTCGAGCGCCTGGGTGCCGAGACGGCCGATGCGCGTGGCGGTGAGGATGCCCAGCACTTCGTTGCCGATCTTGATGGGGACCGAGAGGTAGGCGACCGGTTCCCTCGAATCGGCGTGGATGCCGGTCTTGTCGAGGAACATCGGCTCCTTGCGGACGTCGGGGATGACGATCGGGCTGCCGGTCTTCATCGTCTTGCCGACGATCCCCTCGCCCCAGACGTAGTGCGCTCGCTCGGCCTCCTCGCGGGAGTATCCGACGCTCGCAACCATCCCGATCTCGCGCGTCGTGGCGTCGGGCAAAAGCAGGGCGGCCCGGTCGAAGCCGAGGAGGCTCTGGAGGGTGCGCAACGTGGTTCCGAGGGCGCGGTCCAGGTTCTGGGTGGATGTGAGCAGCTTGCCGATCTCGTGTATTGCCGCGAAATCGGCGCTGGCGGAAAATCTGGATTCGGTCACCCCCTGATTATGACCTGCGATATATAATGTGGTCAAACTGGAATCCCCCCGGAGGTGGAACATGCGCAACGACCGCAGCCTTGCCGTTTCGACCGCACGAGTCGTCCTGATCGCCGGAATCTCATTCGCCCTGGCCGGCTGCGCCGGCATGCACCACCGCAAGGGAGGCTGCTGCGGGGACAACGCGGCCGTCGGCAAGGGGGAGCTTCCCCGTGAAATCGGCGTGACGCTCCACCTCGAAGCCGGGAATTCCTGGAAAGGCCGCTTCGTATCCACGGGCGAGGTCCGCCGCACGCTCAAGGCCGCCGACGGCACCGAGACGGTCAAGAACCGCTCCCTCGGGCTCGAGCTCACGGCCGTGCAGACCGTGCTTAGCGTCAAGGACGGCGTCGCGCGGATCGAGGTGCGCGAATCCTCCGCGAAGATCCTGCAGGAGGGCAAGTTCGTCGATGCGCCGTTCCGTCGCCTTGGACCGCCCGAGAGCGTTTTCTTCACCGTCGACACGGCCACCGGCAAGGCCGATTTCTCCGAAATGGAGAAGGCCTATCGCGCCTGGATGGCGACGGTGAAAGACAGCCCCGCAGGCGACATCCTCGGCAAGACGTTCCGCCTCGAGGGCTACCTTTCGCAGCTCAAGGACCTCTACTCGAAACCGTTCACACGGCTTGCCGGCCGGAAGCTGACCAAGGAATACCGGACCATCGAAGAGAAGGATTTCCTTCTGCCGTTCGTTGGCCCCAGCGCCGACCTGGGCCCCATGCCGGTCCAGACCGCGCTGGCCTACGAGGGGTTCGAAGTGCGCAAGGGCGGACATTTCCTCGACGTCGCGGGCAAATATTCGGGCGAGTCGCAACTGACTCCCGCGCAGTTGGCCGAACGGCTCGAAGAGTTCGGTGTCAAGACCCCGGCCCAGTTCACCACGAAGACCTCCGCAAGCGGCACGTTCCGCAGCGCGGTCGACGTCATCTCGGGGCGCGAGATCCAGACTGACAGCCGCGTGACCTACTCTGCCACCGCCTCGTTCGACGGCAAGACGGTCACCGAGGACATCGCAGCCAAGTTCCTGCTGATTCCCGAAGAATAAAGGGACGCCCGAGGGGGCGCCCATTTGGAGGACGACGCTTCAATGGCAAAGACTTCGAAATTTCTCAAGGGCGCGCGCATCCTGCCGCCGCCGGTCGCCGCGGGCGCATCGGTCGCCGACCTGATCGACACATTTTTCCTGGCCTACAACGCGGGACGGCTGCGCGAAGGGGCAAGGCTGCTGACGCAGAAGATGCTCC
>JANXPS010000155.1 GCA_025357175.1 Deltaproteobacteria bacterium
CCAGTTGATCGCGATCGCCGTAATGTCCGACAACTCGCAGCGCACCGATTTCAGGCAATACTTCAGCGCCTTTTCCGGGTAGTGGTTCTGGGCATGCTTGATCCGTAGGTGGCGTTCTTCTTCGCTAAACGCCAGCACCACCCCATCCTCGACGATGGCCACGGCAGGATCCATTTCCAGGTTGATCCCGAGATAGAGTTTTCTTGCTTGCTGCATGAGTCACCTCGAAAGCCGACGCCGGACACCGGCACAAGCTACATGGAGAGAAAATTGTCGATGATCGCCAAACCCACGTCCCCACTCTTTTCCGGGTGGAACTGGCAACCACAAATACGGCCTTGCTGTACCGCCGCCGAAACGATAAAGCCGTCGTGGTCGCAATCCGCCAGACGCACCGAGGGATCCGCCGGTTCGGCGACAAACGAGTGCAGAAAGTATGTCGCCGCCGCTCCCTCCTTCAGTCCAGCGAGCAGGGTACGCTCCCACGTATCCCGGGTTGGCGGCAGCAACAACTCATTCCAGCCTATATGAGGAGTTTTGCGCCACCTGCCGCCTCCCGCCAAGTTGGGTATCGCCACCACCCGACCAGCGAGCACATCCAGCCCCTGATGAAGGCCAAACTCGTCGCTCTCGGAAAACAGCAACTGCATCCCGAGGCAGATTCCCAGCAGTGGCCGGTCGCTCGCCGCATACTCACGTATCGCCCGCACCAAGTCCCGCTTCTCAAGTTCCGCCATGCCGTCGGCAAAAGCGCCGACACCTGGAATTACCAGCCTTTCGGCGGCAAGCACGGCGTGCGGATCACTCGTAACCGCCACGTCCGCGCCGCGCGTCTCCAGCGCTTTTGTCACGCTGAGCAGGTTCCCTACCCCATAATCAACGACAACGACGTGTGGCTTCATGTGCGCCTGACGTGAATGCCCGCCGCGATGGCGGCCGCCCTGATTGCGGATAGCGGATGACGCCCGTAGTGCAGGATATCGGCAATGGCAATGGCATCCGCTCCTCCCTCGGTGACCGCCCTCACCGCGTCCGCCGGGGCTCCGACTCCTCCGCTGGCGATCACGGGCAGCTTTATGGCGCTGGTTACCGCGGCAATAAGCTCGTAGTCCATGCCCTTGCGGGTTCCCTCCTGATCCACCGAGGTAACCATGACTTCTCCCGCACCCAATTGCTCGCCACGTTTAGCCCATTCGATGGCATCCAACCCTGTCTTTTCCCTGCCGTTATCGACATAGGCCTCCCACCCCCCTTCACGCCGACGTTTGGCTTCGATCGACAGCACCACGCATTGGCTGCCAAATCGACGTGCGATTTCGGAGATGAGATCCGGCTGCCGTGTGGCAGCGGTGTTGATGGCGATCTTGTCGGCTCCCGCGCGCAGGAGATCACGCACGTCATCCACAGACCGCACACCGCCACCCACAGTAAGCGGGACAAAGATTCTCTGCGCCGTATGCCTCACGATGTCCGCCAGGTTGTTTCGCCCATAAAGGCTGGCGACAATATCCATGTAGATTAGCTCGTCAATGCCCTCGTGGTAGTAGCGCTCCGCGAAGACCTGAGGATCGCCGACGACACGGAGGCCCTCCAGGTGCACGCCCTTGATAAGATTCGACCCCTTGATATCGAGCCGCGCGATCAGGCGGACGTTGGCCATGGCGCCTCAGACCACCTCAGCCGGGAAGATGCTTTTCATGCCATACCGCTTCGCGTAGATGCCACCCGTCGCTGTCCCGGTACCAAAGGTGGGGCGAGCGGAAGGAATCGCTGAGGCGGCGATAATATTCCCGGTCCATGATCGGCTGCTCGAACATCTTGCTCGCGATGGGAAATTCGCTCTCCGGAATGCTCAGATAGCGAAATATTTCGTCGGCAAAACGTTCCGGATACTCGTGGTCGAAACGCTTGACGAGCGCGACGCCCTCTTCCCGCGTGATGTCCCCGGACCGAATTTCCTGCGCGGCATCGTACGTTGCCCGGCCGATGCCGAACTTTATCCCGGTAGTGTGGTAGTGGAAATCGTCGATCCGATCGTCGATGCTGTTGTACTTGCTGTACGTCCCCGGGGTACGCTCTGGCGATGCCTGGAACCCTCCGTGCTCGACCGCGTAGTAGTAGCAACTCTGGGGGTGCCATTTCAAATAGTAACCCAGATAATGTACCGCAACCTTCTTTTCCTGAATCTGGCCCGGATCCGCAGGCAAATAGGGCTGCAGCTCATACTGTTCAACGCCAAACTGCGTCGTCAGATCCGCCACGGAAACTCCGCCGAGATGGATCTTGGATTGGTCCTCGGCGGCGAAATACGACCAGTCCCGCAACGCCGAATCGGTATCACCGATCGGATTCCCGTATTCGGCCTCGTTCTCTCCGTAAAAAACGAGGGGAACGTCGAACAGCAACGCCATCTTGGGAGCAAGGGATTTCTGTCCGAACATGAAGGCCTGAAAAGGATGCAACAATAATTCGGTGGACAATCTGGTGAGAAGGCGATGGACGCGCGGGTTTGGTGTCATCAGGTAATTATCGAAGCCGGCATGCAGCCATGCCTGATAGTTCTTCCAGCCCCACTCGGTATAGATGTGGGGCGCCCACGTGACCGTCAGCGGATGCATGCCGTACTTGTACTTGAGCATGTGTGCGGCATAGAAGCTGTCCTTGCCGCCGGAACCCGGAACGATGCAGTCGTAATGTCCGTCGTTGCGCCGGTAACGGTCACACAACTCGCGTAACGAACGTTCCCGATCCGCCCAGTCGATCGACCCCTGTTTCCTTTTCGCAAAATTGCAGGCGTCGCACACCCCGTTCTCATCGAAGTGAATCGTCTTCTTGGTGCTCCCGCGAGTGTGCTGATACTCGACCGCGGAGTTCGGTCGCTGATTCGAGATGACGCACGAACGGCAATAGCACACATCAGACGGCAGTCCGTAACGTGTCTCAAGCTTGGTCGCGTCCTTGGCGAACTTGGCCATGTCCAATTCGGCCGGATACAGAATCTTATCCATCACAACTAACCTCAAAAAAGGATGTGCAGG
>JANXPS010000200.1 GCA_025357175.1 Deltaproteobacteria bacterium
CTTGATGGCGCACCGCCGCCACTTGATCCATCCCCCTTTCCGAAAGGGACCATTCCCGATGCGACGTATCCCGCCATACCGTCTGTTTGCCACCTTTCTGTTTTCGCTGTTCGCTCTCCTGATCCCACCAACCCTCCACGCCGGATCGACGATCACGCAGACTCTCTCCGGCCCCGAGCGATTCAACTACTCGACATCCACGTATACCCGTACATTTTCCTGCCCGTCCACCCAGGGCAGTTTTACGCTGACGGTCGTCAACGGCGACGGCAACGAAGATCACTCTGCGACATCCACGCTCATCAAGGTCAACAACACGCAGATCGTCGGCTCCAGCGATCTGAACTCTCACACAAAGCAGGTCAGCAAGACGGTCACCAACCTGGTCAAGGGCAGCAACACGCTGACGGTCAAGGTGACCGGCGGCTCCGGATGCTTCCTGACGGTGACGATCTCCGGGGTTTACACGCTCGATGTCCACATTGCCGCCCCGGTCGCCGGAGCGCAGATACACACGCCATCGACGACGGTCTAGGGAAGCTACGTTTCCTATGCGAGCAGCAACAACGCGGTCAAGGTCAACAACACGACAGCAACCGCAGCCGGGGGGACGTTTACGGCTGCGAACGTCCCGCTGGTGTCCGGGAGCAACACGCTTCTGGCTACCATCACGACGGCCGACAACCTCGTGGATCAGGACAGCGTCACGATCAATGACAACCTGCCTCCGATTGCGGAAGCCGGGGCGCCCCAGTCAGCCCGGACTGGCGATGCGGTCGCTCTGGATGGACGGGCGAGCTCGGACCCGGAAAGCGCCACGCTTACGTGGCATTGGTCGCTCCCCACGCGGCCTGTCGGCAGCCTGTCGATATTGCACGACAACACGACCGTGGGGCCGTGGTTCATCCCGGACACGTCGGGTAGCTACGTTGCCCGTTTGATCGTCAACGATGGCGTCCAGGACAGCCAGCCCGACAACGTGACAATCACGGTAACCCACCCGAATACACCCCCGACCGCGGTCGCCGGTACCGGTATGAGCGTCAATACTGGCATTCGGGTCACGCTGGACGGTTCGGGGAGCTACGACGCCGACGGTAATCCTCTGACCTATATCTGGAACTACATCGCAATCCCGCAGGGTAGTGTTGCATCGCTGGACAATGCCACAACGGCCCATCCTTCGTTCGTCCCCGACCTCGACGGAGCATATATCGCATCGTTGACGGTCAACGACGGGCTGGTCAATTCGGCGCCAGACAATGTCCAGATCACGGCGATAACCCCGAACGCGCCTCCGACCGCGTATGCCGGACCGGACCAGACTACCGTGCGAAAAGGCGCGATCATCCATTTCGACGGGACCGGCTCATTGGACCCGGAACACCATCCGCTTCTGTACGCGTGGAGCGTCGTCTCCCGCCCGGCGGGAAGCACGAGCAATCTGGATAATGCCGCGTCTCCCACGCCGGCCCTTTTAGCCGATAAAGCCGGCGATTATGTCGTGCGGCTGGTGGTCAACGACGGCGTCCAAGACAGCCCGCCCGACACGGTGGTTGCAACGGCGGGCAATGACCCGCCGATAGCGGTGGCGTCGGTTTCGGCTTCGAATGTCCCGATCAACACCATGCTCACCGTGGATGGATCGGCAAGTTACGATCCCAACGGCGACCCGATTTCATATGCGTGGACGGTCGTGTCGGTGCCGACCGGCAGCACGGCGACGATCGTGAGTCCCACTTCCGCCATTTCCGTTTTTGCCCCGGACAAAGCCGGCAGTTACCTTCTCCATTTGATTGTGAATGACGGCAACCTGAGTAGTGCACCTGCTTCGGTCGGAATCATCGCCTACATCCAGACCGTGCCGGTTCCCGACGTGGGCGGGATGTCGCAGGCCAATGCGCAGACAGCGCTCCAAAACGTTGGGCTGATCGCAGGGACGATCACACCTCTAAGCAGCGACAACGTCGCATCGGGAAATGTCCTCAGCCAATCTCCGATAGCAGGTGCCACAGTTTTTCAAGGGACGCTGGTGAACCTGACGATTTCGTCCGGCCCTTTGATGACGACCGTCCCGAACGTGATCGGGATGACGCAGGCGAGTGCCCAGGAGGCGATCACCGCAGCTGACCTGTCAATCGGTTCTGTCACCAACGGCAACAGCAGCACCGTCGCGGTTGGTTGCGTCATGCGCCAATCGCCCGCTGCAGGAGCAGGCGTTGTCCACGGAACGGCGGACAATCTGGTGATCTCCCAAGGACCGGCGATGGTCAGCGTGCCCGTGCTGCTGGGTATGACGCAGTCTGAGGCGCAATCCGCACTTGCCGCCGCGCCGCTTGCACTCGGGACGATCACGAACAATTATTCCGACACGGTCGCTCCCGGCCGAATAATTTCGCAGAATCCGAAAAGCGGTACCACGATTATTCAGGATTCCTTGGTTGGGTTCGTTTTATCGCTGGGGCCGGAACCGGTTGTGATTCCGCCGGATCCGGCGACGGTGGCGCCGCCTTTGCCCAATAGTGCTGTCACGACTGTCGCCGCGGCATCGCAGTTCCTCTATACCGGGCAGAACCCGATCCAAACGGGTGTTGCTTCCGGGGTGATTGTGCCAAAATCCGCGGCGGTTTTGCACGGGAAGGTGCTGGGAGAAAACGGCCAGCCCCTATCTGGCGCGGTCGTTACGATCCTGTCTCGGCCGGAATTCGGCCGCACCGTTTCACGCGCCGACGGGGCCTACGATTTGGTGGTTAACGGCGGGGGACAGCTTGTCGTCTGCTTCAATAAGGCGGGCTTTCTGCCTGCGCAGCGTGCCGTGACGCCGACGTGGCAAACGTACGAATTTCTGCTGGATGTGCTGCTGGTGACACTCGACAGTCAGGTCACCGCAATTGATACTTCCTTGCCGATTCCGATGCAACCCGCCCTTGGTAGCGTTGTCGCTGATGAAAGGGGAACCCGCCAGGTGGCGATCCTGTTTCCCCAAGGGACTCATGCGCAGGCGGCATTCCCCGACGGGAGCATGCGTCCCTTGGCCTCCATGAGCATTCGGGCGACGGAGTACACCGTTGGTCCCAATGGGCAAAATAGAATGCCGGCATCGCTGCCGCCGACCACGGGTTATACGTACGCGGTGGAATTGTCCGTGGACGAGGCAGTTGCGATGGGTGCGGAACATGTCGTATTCGATCAACCCGTCAGTTTCTATATCGAGAACTTTCTTGGTTTCCGCGTTGGCGCGAGAGTACCGGTGGGGGTTTACGACAAGGCCAAGGGCTACTGGATTCCGGAGCCGGATGGCCAAATTGTCAAAATTTTGAGCATCACCGACGGATACGCGAATATCGACCTGGACGGTGACGGGATATCGGACAATGTGTCCGTTTTATCCGCTTTTGGGATAAATGAGGCTGAGCGGAGCCGGTTAGCCACCATGTATACTCCCGGCACTTCCCTGTGGCGCGTATCAATGACCCATTTTTCGACTTCGGATCTAAACAATGGCGTGGCGTGCGCAACCGAAGGTGGATGCCAGAGGCCCAATGTTCCAACAGGAGAGCCGGCCCCACCAGGCGACTGTCCCAAACAGCCGGGTTCCATTATCTCCTGTCCGAGCCAGGAGTTGGGCGAGTTGTTTCCGGTTTCCGGAACGCCGTTTTCCTTGAACTACAGTAGCGGGCGAGTGCCCGGGCGGGTGACTTATTCCACGCTCGACATTCCGCTTGTCGGGTCCGATGTTCCAACTGGCCTTTTGTCAATCGACCTGAGGATAACGATTGGCGGAGTCTTATACGAGGATCGGTATAGCTATAAAATGAATAATATTACCCCCAACATGATCAAGCATTTTGTCTGGGACGGGAAAGATGGCGCAGGACGAAGGCTCGCGGGAGTCCAAAAGGCGAAGATCGAATTGTATTATTTCTACGAGACATTTTATAGAGAACCCCCTTGGTACGAACTCAACGGCCTGATCGGCACATTGAATTCCTTCAACATGGTTGGCGGGGTTGCGACCGATGTTCGGGGGCCTGATCTGTCGCTTATACAAAGTTGGGAGACCTCGATTAAGCTTCCAGACGTTCTGACTCGGGGATTTGGTGGTTGGACGATAAGCGACCATCATGAATACGATCCGGTTGGACGGGTCATCAATATGGGAAACGGAAGGAATCTAACGGCCCAGGACCGGAATTTGGTCATCGACACCTTTATTGGAAGTGGGGTAGGAGGCGATGGAGTTCCTGCCAAGGAAGCAGGTGTGAGCGAACCTGCTTCACTGACAAAAGGACCGGACGGCAGCGTCTATTTCATCGACAAGGGAAGCCGGCGCATCCGGAAGATCGACCCGCAGGGGGTCATTCATACGGTCGCAGGGAACGGGGGAACAGATAATGACGTCGACGGGATTCCCGCGACCCAAGCAACCGTCGCATTTGCGTACGAACTCGCAGTCGGAAGCGATAACAGTATTTATTTTTCAGAACCTTGGAAAAACCGCGTCCGCCGAATCAGACCGGAAGATGGGATCATCACGACCTATGCCGGCACCGGTGAAGACGGTTATTTTTACTCAGATATTGGAGATGGGAAGGCGGCGACCCTGGCGAAGCTTTCCTCTCCTCAAGGGTTGGCTGCCGGATGGGGGGACGGGAGTCTCTATATCGCGGATTCAAGCACCGGCCGGGTTCGGCGAGTAAGTCCCGACCACATCATTTCGACCGTTGCAGGAGGCGGCGTGACCGAGCCGGGAACCCAGGCAATCTCGGCGCAATCGGCCAGCATCGCGCCCGATTTCGTCGCCATCGGACCGGACGGTTCGGTCTATGTCTCTGCGGAAACACAAAGCAAGATCTTCCGTATTACTCCTGCCAACCAGATCGTTTCGATCGCGGGTACAGGTTATTATGGACCTTATGGGGAAGGCATCCCGGCTATCCAGTCGGAGCTTAGATCTCCTACTCGTTTGGCCGTTAATCCTGCCGATGGAAGCGTCTACTTCAACGAAGGAGCAACTAATCGCATTCGCCGAATCGGGTCCGACGGAATCCTGACGACGGTTGCCGGCGATGGTCTCGGTCTTGCAAACTATAAATCCGGGTTGATGGCAAGACAGGTGACGCTTGGCATGCCTCTGGGAATATTGTCGGAACCGGACGGTACTCTTTACATCGCAAACGGCGATTTTGGGTGGGGGCATGATGCGCTCTATCGTGTTCAGTCGTCCATGCCAGGGTTATCCGGAACTGATTATCTGATCGCATCGGAAGATGGGTCGGAACTTTACGTGTTCAACGACCAGGGACGGCATCAGCGAACACTCGATGCCAGGACTGGATTGGCGTTCCGGCAGTTCGAGTACGATTCCTCTGCGCTGCTGACTCGCATTCTTGACGCCGACAACAATGCGACCATCATCCATCGCGAAGTGCCCGGCAACATAGCCATCGAGGCGCCGGGGGGCCAACAGACCCTTCTGGTCCTGGATGAAAACGGATATGTCCAGGAGGTCCGGAAACCCAGCGGCGATCGCATGCGCCTTACTCATCGCGAAGACGGGTTGCTGGAGCATCTGGTCGACTGGCGGGGTTACGACCACTGGTTTGATTTTGAGGCTTCGACCGGTCGACTGGTTCTTGATCAGGATCCTGCTATGGGGACGACTGCCAAGACCTTAGCTCGCTCGGTTTTGGCTGACGGCAGTGCCGTGGTTGATTTTAAATCTCCACTTAACCGGGTTTCGCGCTATGGATTTGAACCCCCCGGTGCGGGACCAACTCGGAACATGACATCCGCATCTGCGAAAGACTTGGTGTCGGCGGTCACAATTAGTAACAGCGGAATCACGCCGACGTTGGGACCCGGAATGACTCGTAATACGTCGGTCAACCCGAGTGGCACTCGAACTATATCCTTGATCGATGATCAAAATATTGAGACCCGAAACGATACAACCGGAATGGTCACAGAAGTCCAGCAGCAACCTGATCCGAGATTTGGTATGCAGGCCCCCTACGCAAAGCGGATTACCACGTCCACCCCGCTAGGACTTGTTAATACGGTGACGATTACCAAAACGGCGACCCCGATCACTTCCACGGATATTTCAGCGCTTTTGTCAGAAAGTGAAACGGTCAAAATAAACGATCGACCCTACTCGATGTCGTACGACAATTCCACGCGGCAGATCGTTTCGACCTCTCCCGAAAACCGGATATCGGTTGCAACCCTCGACAGCAAAGGCAGGATTGCATCTGCCCAGGCGGATTCCCGATTGCTTCCGACCTTCCGCCATTACGACGACAAAGGCCGCCTCGACCGAACCGGGCAGGACAACCTCTTCTGGAATTTCGGTTACGACACCAGCAACCGATTGGCTCGAATGACCAGTCCCATGGGTGACAACACGGTCTACGGCTACGACAACGCCGACCGGGTGAATTCGGTCCAACTGCCATCCGGGCGAACCTATGGTTTCGAATTTGATGCTGCCGGAAATCGGAATAAGATCGTCATGCCGAACCATGTCGAACACTTGCTCGACTATTCTCCTGTGAATCTGGACAACAGCTACACGCCTCCGGGGAATCCCTCCTACACCCATTGGTATTCTCTCGACCGGGAATGGAATCAGACGATTTTGCCTTCGGGCCGGACGGTTACCGCCACCTACGACAATGTGACTGCGAAACTGCTGTCGGTCGATTACCCGGAAGCGGCGATCACCTATGTTTCACCCGACAATGACGACCGGGTGTATTCCGTCACCCGAACGGGGATCGGTGGCACGCAGACGATCGCCTACGGCTATGACGGTTTTCTGACCACGCGCCGCGGTTTCAGCGGAGCGTCGAACGGAGAATACAGCTACGTTTACGATAACAATTTCTCCTTGGTTAGGGTCGCGCTCGATAATACGTGGAACCTCTTGTCGCAGGACAACGACGGCTTGCTGACCGGGTTCGGTCCTTTCACGATTTCGCATGGAGGTCCTGCGGGTTCGATTGACAATGTGTCCGATTTCCTCTCGCGGACATGTGCTCTCGACATCAACGAGGAACCGGCATTGTGTCAAGCAGGGGGGATGTCCCAGAGCTACGGATACGACAACGTCGGCCGCTTGAATCGGAGAACTTCGACTGTCAACGGCGCAGTCAGCTACGAGGAATTGCTTGAGCGTGACCCGGTCGGCCGCATCTCAAGAAAGACGGAAAAGATCGGGGCAAACACCCCGGTTCTTTTCGAGTATTTTTATGACCTCGACGGCCAACTCGACAATGTGGTCCGGGCGGGTGTGTTGTATGAGAAGTACGCTTACGACCTGAACGGAAACCGGATTATGGCGCATAGGGCGCCTCTTTGGCAGGATGGTGCTTCATTCGATAATCAAGATCGTGAAACGGGCGGGAGCGTGACGTTCGATGCGGACGGCAATCTTGTCCATCGGGGGAACCGCAATTATACCTACAGCACCCGGGGAGAGTTGCTCGCGGTGTTTGACAACACCTCCGGCGCCACCCTTGTCTCTTACACCTATGACGGGATGAACCGTCGGGTGGCACGGACAGACGCGAACAACAAGATCACGCAATACCTGTACGGGAATCCTGGGCAACAGTTCCAGGTGACTGCCACGAGAGACTCCAACAACGTGTTGACCACCTATTTCTACGACGACTTCGGCGCTTTGTATGCCTTGGAACGGGGCGGGGTTCGGTACTATGTTGCCAGTGACCACCTTGGAACGCCGATCATGGTGACGGATAATGCGGGAACAGTTCGCGACACGATGACGTATGATTCCTACGGGGTCAGAATCTCCGGAGGGACTGCCTTCGAACTGCCAGTCGGATTTGCCGGTGGGTTGATCGACAACGCCACGAATTTGGTCCGGTTCGGGTTCCGGGATTATGAACCAGAAACCGGCAGGTGGGCCTCAAAAGACCCGATCTTCCATGCCGGCGGACTTAAGCTTTACCAGTACGTTTCTAATGACCCCGTAAACTATCGTGACTTAAGCGGACTGTATTCGAATAATTGGACAAAGTTTCTAACCGCGAGCAGTTTTATTGTTAATAGGATATCTATTGCTGTTCCAGAACTTAAACCGGTCGGAATAGGTTTATCTATTGCTAACGGAGTTTATTCAAAACAATTGCGGGACGACGGGAAGATGTCTCAGGGAGAATATGATGCTGTTGTGGCTTCTGAAACAGCTAATGTAATCGGTACTTTGATTGGCACTGGAGGTGCCGATGCGGGAGAGGGAATAAAGCTCGCAACCCAAGCAGTAGAGGCGGTAATTAATATAGGAGTAACCACCTATAATGGAATAAATTTAGCTAAGGATGGGGCCAATACTGTATGCCCGGTAAAAAAAACCAAATAAACAGGAGAGTTCCTGGAATTTTCCTATGGGATCCTTTCAGAACAAGAATAGGAGCAAGAGCGGTATTTTATTTGGTGAGGTAAGCATGGCTTTGTTCTGTCGTTTGCTTGGCTTAGTATATAATGTAAGAATGATATTATATTGGGTCGTCATCACTCTGTTGGTTGCAGGATTTATTGTGTCAAATTACATTGATATAAATATTGGGACTGCAATACATGTTATTGGTTATACTGTATGTATTGTGTTGGCTATAGCGCATTACTTCGCAAGCATGGACAAGGCAAAATGGAAATAACTGGAGTTTGATATGCGTAAATCGTTTGTCTACGATGGGGTCTATCATGGTGACTAACGATTTGTTCCTTAATTTAGTAAAATGCGATATTGAGGGGGACAAGATTGTAGTTGGCGGAAAGGAATTCGTTGTTGAGTCTTTAGAGGAATTAGATGGCTATAAAGCTACAATCTATACGGCGTTCGGTGCGCTTCTGGTAGGTTTAATCCTTATGATCGCGTTTGTTGGAAAAGGGGTGTTTGACGATATAGCGCAAGGCAATAAAATATTTGAAGGATATTCCGAGTTTGCAATTGTGTTTATCGCTGCGGCCTTGTATCTGTTTGCAATATTTGTTGTGTATAAGCGGTTGAAGTATTGCGGGCGCTGGAAGATTAATGGATTTAAATATGTATATATTGAAGAATCTGATATGCCAGATATTTATGAGAAGTTGAAACGTTTGGAGAGTATTAAAAAAATACGTTAGGGTTATGCTGTTGTTGTGATTTTAAGTGGCATAATGCGCTTTCCATCCGTTACCCACTTCAGTATATTATTTTGAAAGTATTGAATAAGCAGGCGAAAAACTACTTGGCTTGAATTACGCCTCCGCTTTCTTCTTCAGCTGCTCTCGCTCTATGAATGTATCCAGGAACGCCATAATCTGCCGCTTCTCGCGGGTGTCCAACTTCTCGATGGCCGACAACCGCCGCTGAAGTCGGGTGCTGGCGGGTCTCCCCGCCCTCCGGATCGGAATCGCCCCCAGCAGTTCGTCCGTCGTTACGCCCAGCGCCTTCGCCATCGGCACGAGCAGGCTGCCGGGCGGGTGCTGCGTCTCCCCCTCGTAATAGGCGATATTGCGCTGTGTGAGGCCGTGTTCCGCGGCCAGTTCGGCCTGCGTGAAACCGGCCGCCTTCCTTAGCTGCGCAAGCCTCTCTCCGAACCCGGTCTCGGGGTCGATCTTCTTCCTGGGCATCGACATGCTCCAATCCTCGATCGGATGCCCCGAATTGTATCCCTCGATTTTGACCATGCCGTCCTCCCAGAAGAAATCGCTTGACCCATCATATACGAAAAACGTATGTTAGTGTGAACCGGAAAAACGGGGTCGAAAACAGGGTCACCGGTCGAAATTTGCTATTGACAGATTATGGGGGGAGGTCGGTTTTTATGGGTCGGATCCCGGAATCCGAGATCGAGCGACTGAAGGAAGAAATCTCCGTTTAGCGGCTGGCTGAATCCGCCGGCGTCAAGCTGACCCGGCACGGGGCCGACCTGCTCGGCCTGTGCCCCTTCCACGACGACAAGTCGCCGTCGCTGGTCATCTCGCCGGCCAGGAACCTGTGGAACTGCCTGGGGGCGTGTAGTGCCGGCGGCTCCCCGATCGACTGGGTGATGCGGGCGCAAGGCGTCTCCTTCCGGCACGCCGTCGAGCTGCTTCGGGCCGACCACTTCCCCTTAGCCGCCGGTCCTTCCTCCCTGCAACGCAAACAATCCACGGTCCGCGTGCTTAGCCCCCCGATCGCGGCGGACGCCGACGACCGGGCGCTTCTTGCCCAGGTGGTGGACTACTACCACGAGTCGTTCAAGGGATCGCCCGAGGCGCAGGAATATCTTCTCCGGCGCGGTCTGATGAACGCCGAGGCCGTGGAGCACTTCCGGATCGGCTTCGCGAACCGGACGCTTGGCTACCGCCTGCCGGAAAAGAACCGCGCCGCGGGCGAGAAGATGCGCGGGAGCCTGTCGCGTCTTGGGATCCTTCGCGAGTCGGGACACGAGCACTTCAACGGATCGCTCGTCATCCCGATCTTCGGGGTCGAGGATGAATATCGAATCGCGGACGTTACGAACGTGCGCGGCCTCTACGGGCGCAAGATCACCGACGCGCTGCGGAAAGGCACGCCGCTGCACCTGTACTTGCCCGGTCCTCACCGCGGCGTGTGGAACGAAGAGGCGCTTCGGATGTCCCCGCAAGTGATCTTGTGCGAGTCGCTGATCGACGCGCTGACCTTCTGGTGCGCGGGCTTTTGCAACGTGACCGCCGCTTACGG